>NZ_BAAAAF010000005.1:0-250208 GCF_037101285.1 Brevibacterium metallidurans | reverse complement strand
CCGGATCGGCCTGAGCATGAATGACGAGTTCGACGGCGCGAGCCTTGAGTTCGTCGGTGTATTTCACTGGCAAGAGAGAATCTCCTTCTTCCAATCTCCCTGCCTCTATTATCCCCGGGGCGATTCACCGCGCGCCCCCGGCGCGGGTACGGGCTGCCGTCCTGGGTGAACGCCTGGACCGCGCTTCCGCTCGGTCTGGTCGCCACGATCAGCGACATCCCTAACGCGTTCCCGATGTTCCTGGCCGTCGAACGCCTCATCGACACCGGCATCGGCCCCGAGACCGCGGTGCCCGTGCTGATCGGCTACACCGCGATCTACGCCCTGCCGACCCTCGCGGTCCTGATCATCGGCCTGCTCTACCAAGACCGCCTCCGAGCCCGGCTGCAAACCCTCTACAACCGCTACGCCACCGGTCACACCAAGCCCAGCGGCAAGATCGCCGCGCTGTACTTCACCGCAGCCGCCGCGAGCCTGGCCATCCTCATCTTTCTCGTCCGATGACCCACGCGCTCGTGCCTGACGGTGCGGCAGGCCCGGCCTCCTGAGCGTGCCCGCCCGGTAACGATCGCCGGGCCGGCGCGGTCATGCGGCTGAGCCCGCGAGAGCCCAGGAACTCAGTAGGCGACGGAGAACTGAGCCCGCCGGTGGGTGGGCGTGTCGATCTCAGCGACGATCGCCGCGGCGAAGTCCGGTCCGCTGATCGCCGACTTCCCCTCAGCATCGAACAGAGCGACCTCCCCGCCGATCCGGTACCGGCCCAACTCCTCACCAGGCACATAGGGCCGTAGTTCGCTGCCGGGCTCACATAGAACCAATCCAGTCCCTGCGGAGCGTCGCTGAGCAACCAGTCCAGCACCGCGCCCATCGTCCGGGCCTCAGCGGCGAACTCCGGCGGCAGCTCCCCGGACTCATAGAACCGCGGAGCCCCCTCCGCCGGCCGTAGCGCACTGAACCCGCCCACCACCCCGAACCGCACCCCACCGGCCGCGGCCAGGCCGGCCACCTCCCGGTACACCCCTGCCAGGGAGTCCTCCAGCTCACCCCGCGGGGCGAGGGCACCGATCACGACATCCGCCCCGGCCACTGCGTGCTCGCGGATCGCCGCGTCCGTCAACGACCCCGTCCGGTACGTGACCTCATCGACCGGTTCGGACGGGGCCGTGCGGCTGTAGGACGTGACGTGGTGCCCCGCCCGCACCGCCTTGGCGACAATGTGGCCTCCGGTATAGCCGGTGCCACCCAGAACAGCAAGACGCGCCATGACTCGTGCTCTCTCTTCCTCAGGACAAGGAACCCCCGCGGCAGGATCTCCGCAAAACTAGCCGTATGGGCCAGAACACCCGGATCGGCTTCGAGGTGTCTGCTCAGCTGTGGCCTGGACTCGGAGCTGGCTGACTCGGCCAACTGGTGATGGCCAGGTCCTCATCCAGTTTACCGCGCACGACCGGCTCGACCATATGCGGCAATCGGTGCCGCGGTGCCCCTTCGTCCGTGTCACTGTCGAACAGCTGGCGGCGAGCCACCTGTCCCCGCACCGACACCGTGCACCCGGACCGCTCCCAGACCACCCAGTGAGCATATCGTCGAGACTTGCTTCGCCGCCGCCACCGATCCAGGTCTGCTTCCCGTCCCCGAAGTCCACGTCCCCATCTTCCTCACCAGCAGCCGCTTCCGGGACCCGCTTCTCGGCCTGCCGCTACCCTCGCCTAGTCAGGCGAATCGGCGTTATCCAGACAACTAACCACTACTTGTCGCGTGGTCATTACTGACCAACCGGGGATCGCAAGTATTCGAAGCGTTCGAAATCCATGCTGGCGAGGTGCGCAGGCAGGACCGCCGCCGTCGGGCTAGCGTTGAAGTGTGGACGCATGGACTGACGAGCCGGGTGTGGTGGTGTTGCCCGACGGGCGACGCATCCGCGGCGTCGGCGTGCGCCGGCCGCGCGGCGATGTGCCTGCCCCCGATTTCGCGGTCTATCTACTTGGCCGTGACCCAGCGCCTGGTCCTTGGCCTCATCGCTGGGTGCGGTGGCGAGACTTCCGGCTACCGGACTCGACCGACGACGCGACGACGGCGCTGCGTGAGGCGTGGGAACGTGCCGGTGAGGAGCGAGTCGAGATCGGGTGTGGCGGCGGCATCGGGCGGACCGGGACGGCTTTGGCGCTGCTGGCAACGATGAGCGGTGTCGCGCCAGAAGACGCGGTGGCGTGGGTCCGTTCCCACTATCACCGGCGAGCTGTCGAGACGGGCAGGCAACGACGCTGGGTAGAGCAGACCGCGACCTTGCTTCAGACGGAGCGGGAGTGACCTTGGTCGTCAGCGTCGGGCGGCGGCGTAGGTGTTCCAGGCTGAGCCGGTGAGTTCAGCCCAGCGGGTCGCGGTGGTGATGTGGATGCCGATGAGCGAGGCGAACACGGCGGGCGGGGTCGTGGAGGCCAGGTGCAGTAGCGCGGTGCTCCGGCTGGCGCGGGTGAAGATGCCGAGCTGGTTCATCCGCCGCATGAGTGAAGCGGGATGAAGATGGGTGCCCGCGTTCTTGCCAGTGAACAGCCACCGGGCATCAGCCAGGATGCTCGCAGTGCCGAACGGCTTGACGACCGGTAGCGCGGTGACCAGCCCGTCCAGAGGCGGGATCAGCAGCAGCGGTTCGCGGCCGAGCCGCAGATAGGTTCCCGTGTCGCGGACCTCGATGTCGTCGGTGGTGAGGGCGGCGATCTTCGCGACGGGCTGGGCATAGAGCAGGATCAGGCAGGCGGCGGCGCGATCCTCGATGCTGGCGACGGTGGAGTCGTGCAGGAGTCGGCGGGCAAGGGCCAGCTGATCTTCGGCGTCAACCTGATGGGCGGGGTCTTTCGCCGCGACGGGTTCGGGCAACGTGACTCGGGGTAGGTAGCCGCCTCGTGTGAGCCAGCGGACGAACCCCAGGCGGGTGCTGCGGCTCGTGCTGAGCCAGGCGTCCACGCAGGCTTGCGGGCAGTCGTCGAGGGTGTGACCGCCCGCGGTCAGGTCGTCGAGAAAGGCGTGGGCGGTGTGAATGTCGCTGCGGCAGCGTGCGGCGACATGAGCGGTGAGGTGGCCGTGGCGGTTGGTCTTGGCGCGGCCGGCGACGTGCCAGCGGGCATAGCGGGACAGCACGCCGCGCAGCTCGGGATCGGTGATGTCGGCGCCGGCTTCGGCGGCGTGGCGGTGTAGCCGGGCGGCGTTCTCGTCCCGGGGCGGCAACGCGCCGGAGGCGACGAGCATCGCGCGCAGGTAGGTCACCGAGAACACTTGCGGGCGGGCATCGAGAGCATCGTGTGACAGGTCGAGCCGGCCTTGAGCGATGTCGGTGAGCAGGTGCAGGCTCGGCAAGTCGTGCCAGTTGTTCAGCAGCGAGCGGGGTTGGCGTAGCTCGGTCAGGGCATCGCGGACGGGTTTCAGCTCGGGTCGGATCGTGCCGTCCGGGCCGGTGAGCGCGGCGTCGATCTGCTGGGTGGCTTGGCAGGCGAAGCAACGGGGCCGGCCGTGGTTGGTGGTTCGCCGGCCGAGCGACCGCTGGCCGCAGATGGAGCAGTCGATGACCGGCGCTTGGTAGCAGGTCGGGCAGACGTCCGGGCTCGCGGCGGTCGCTTTCAACGCGACTCGCTTGAGCCGGCCGCAGACGCCGCAGGACCGACGCGGGTGCCGGTAGCAGCGAACGCAGAGATTCCGCGATCCATCGGACTTCCCGCCAGCTCGGGTGGCGAGCGGGCCGATAGTGCCGCATCCCTCGCAAGCATCCTCACCGGCGCGGTTTCGGGCGTAGCAGGTGGTGCAGATAGCGCCGCCGTCGCTGGTGCGGGCGTTGACTCGCCGCTGCCTGCCGCAGCCGGTGCAGGTCTCCTGGGGTGAGCGGCGGGCGCGGCAAGCCCGACACTCACCCCGGTTGAGTGTGTGGTTCCAGCGCAGGTTCCTCACCCGTCCGCAGCGGAAACACTCACCGGGGACGATCGTGCTCGCCATCTGGTCCGGTCAGTCCCCAGCAGGCTTGATGACTGCGCGAGTTGGACGGTTCCGGCTGGGCTTGGACTGCGTGCTGGTGCCGGTGGTGCCGGTCTTGCGTCCGCGCCGCGAGCTGGTGGCGACGTAGGGCTCGATCAGGTCGTTGGGGGTGACGTCGAGGATGTCGCAGAGCGCGGCGAGCAGCCGCATGTTCAACCGCTCCGGCTCGCCGGTGACGATCCGGTAGACCTGGGTCGAGGTCATCACCACGCCCCGGTCGGCCAGCAGCGGCACCAGTTCGGTGGTGGCGTTCATGCCGTGCTCGTTCATGATCTTGCGCAGGTGCCAGTGGTAGGCGACGGTCTTCGTCATCAGCGTGATCCTTCCTCGGTTGCGGTCGGTGGGGTGAACGCGGCGTCCAGGGCGCGGCGCAGGGTGCGGTTGCGGTAGTCGCCCGAGACGCCGGTGTAGAGGGCTGTGGTCGATCCCCACCGGTGCCCGACCTGCTGCTGCACGAACAGCGGGTCGAAGCCGTCCTCGATCAGATGGGTCACATACGAGTGCCGCAGACAGTGCGGGTGCAGCGCGGCGTCGAAGCCGAGGTCGTCGCGGTACTCGGCGAACCTCATCCCGACGTAGCTGCCCGTGATCCTGGATTGTCGTTCGGTCGGCCACAGCATCCCGGCGCCTGCCGTGTCGAACAGCGGCAGCACGTCGGTGACGTATTCCTCGATCACTGGGCGGGTCCAGTCGAACACCGCCAGCACCGCCCGCCGACGGGGCGGGGAGCCTTTGCTGGCCTTGCCCCAGCGGACGTTGCAGACCCCGTACCGGCCGAACTCGGTCGCGGTCGGGTTGCGGGTGAAGTCATGCAGGTCCAGCATCCCGACCTCGCGGCGGCGCAGCCCGAAGGCGTAGATCATCTTGAACAGGGTCGCGTCGCGGAACACCGACTTCCAGCCCTTCTTTCCGCGCGTGCGAGCATGGTCGGCGCGATCGTCGGCGTAGTCGAAGAAGGCTTGTACCTCTTCCCGCGACAGTGGCCGGACCGCCGGGCGTGCCTCGTGATCGCTGGTGTGGATCGCGGTGTTCCACTCATGGCAGACCTGCACCGGATGAGTGCCGAACAGTTCCTCGCATCGCTCGATCCAGCCGTAGCGGCGGTCGGTCAGGTAGTCGCAGAACAACGCGACCGCGTTCTGATACGAGCGGATCGTGCCGTGCGAGCACGGCTTGTCGCCGGAGACCAGCTCGGTCGTCCACTCCTCGACATCGGCGGGCGACCACTCCCACGGCAAGCTCCCGCAGAACACGGCGAACCGGCGCACCTGCGACAAGCGCGCCCCGATCGTCTTGGGGTTCAGCATCCGTGAGACCTGCTGCGCCGACCAGCCCGTGAGCATGTCATCGAAGACCTGCTCCGCCGGACGCAGCAACGCCACGTTGCCCGCCCGCAACGCCGTCACCGATCCGGCGCGGTTCCCGTCCTCGAAGTCCACTCCAACAGTCTTACATCTAATGTATGAAAAGTACATCTAACGTAAGACTTGGTGCGTTTCCCCTGGTCAAGAGCCGGGTTCAAGGCTCAGATCAGTGACCCCTGGTACCCTTGCCTGACCAGCGAATACGCACGATTCCGGCCGTCGCGGATTACATCTAACGTAATAATTGCTAGTTTGCCTTGACTGTGACGTGGAGGTGGTCGTAGTGGCCTCCGGTGATGGAGGCGGGATCGTGCATGCCGCCGCCGTTGTAGGGTCGCCAGCCCTCGGCGTCGCGGGCGAGGGACCAGATTTTCCCTTGCCAGATCAGGTATTCGATGCCGAGCACGTCGGCGTTGACTTTCATCCAGTTGGTGACCTTCCAGCCGGCGTCGAGTTGTGCTGGGGTGGGTCGCTGGCTGATCCGGTTGCCGAAGGTGATGTCGCACGCCCTGCCGAGCGGATGCTCCGACTTGGTTCCGGGGCGCGGCGAGTAGCAGCCCCAGCCGGTGTCGGGGAACGCGGCGGGGGTCTGCTGGTAGAGGTGGAGCATGCGGGCGGTGATCTTGCCCGAGCTGGTGGGATCGTCGATGAGCCGGTCGGGGTCTCCATCGACACCGGTCGGCGCACCAGCAGTGTTGTTGCAGGCGGCGGGTGATCCGCTGGTCGCCGTGGGCAGGTTCGCAGCCCCGTGCTCGTTGAGCCAGGCGGCGGCGTCGATGGTCTCGCCGTTCGTGCCGCCGGGCCGGACCTCGAAGTGCAGATGTGCGCCGGTGCTCATGCCCGAGGAGCCGACATCGCCGATGTGCTGCCCGGCGCTCACCCGGTCTCCGGGACGGACGTGGATGCCGCTCTGCCACATGTGCGCGTACGCGGTCGCGATGGTCTTGCCGTCGATGGTGTGCTCGATGACGATGAGGCCGCCGTACCCGCCGGTGAACTCCGCGACGGTGACGGTGCCGTCCGCGGCGGCGAGGATCGGCGTGCCGTCGGGTGCTGCGAAGTCGGTGCCGGTGTGCATCTTCCGTTCGCCCGTGATCGGGTGCACGCGCATCCCGAACGGCGAGGTCAGCACCCAGGTGCCCTCGGGTAGCGGGAACACCACCCGCGACGACGAGACGGCCGGACCACCCACACCACCAGCGGTACTGCCTCCGCTGGTGAGGGCGGCGAGGATGCTGTCGGCGACGGGCGCGTAGTTGCGGTAGCGGTCGGGGTAGGCGGACACTTCGACGGCTTGGGCGGCTTCGCCGGCGTCCATCTGTTGCCAGCCGGGGATGTCGAGCAGGCCACGTGGCGAGGGGTAGTTCGGTCCTGTCGGCCCGCCGAAGAACGCTCGCGCCTGGTAGGTGGGGTCCATCAACTCTGCGACGGTGCCCCATCCCGATTGTGGGCGCATCTGGAACAGGCCGAGTGAGTCGTGGTCGCCGCCGTTGCCGTCGTTGGGGTAGTTCGCCGACTCGGGGTAGGTGCCGGTGTTGGTGAGCATCCGCAGCGTGGATTCGGTGAGTGCGGCCATCAGCGCGATCTTGATTCCTGGTCTGCCCATGTCGGTGATGCCGTTGCCGACGGCGATGATCGTGGCCGCGTGCCTGAGCTGCTGACGGTTCAGAGTGAAGGTCTCGCCGTTCGCGGTGGTCACGGTGAGCGAGTCCGGGATCAGTCCGAGGTTCACAGTCCCGGTAGGCGTGGCGCAGTAGGCGGCAGCGGGGTTCATCAGCACCCCGACGCCGAGGAGTGCTGCGGCGGGGGCGAAGAACAGCAGCGCCAGGGCTGCGATGGCGGCTTTGCGGAACACGACACCATCCCCGTCAGCGCAGCGGGTTGTCGAGCTGCGACAGCCGCAGCAGATGGCACGTCGGATAGGTCGGTGCGCAGACGACGAACACGGTGAACGCGACCGGATGCTCGCTGGTGACCGGTTGGCCGTTCCAGACCCCGGCACGGTGGCGAGTGCCCTCGATCGTGACGGCCGTCGTTCCTGCCGCGAGCTGCCCCGGCTGTGCCTGCGCTACCGCGTCGGCCCAGGCGTCGGGGACGTACGCGGTGTCGATGGTGAGGTGCTGGCGGGTGGCGTATTGCCGCAGCTCGATCCAGGCGTCGCGGGTCGGCAGGTACGTCGCTACGTCGGAGGCCAGACCGGCTTGCTCTTCCCCGCTGGGGTCACCGACCGTGAGGATCGCCGAGGTGTAGTCCAGCGGCCACAGACCCGAGGCCGTGTCCCAGGCGAACAGCGTGGACGCGACGCCCCGAGCGAAGGTCTCGGGATTGGCCGAACGCGGAACCGCTGGAATTTGCGGTGGCCGGGGCGTGCTCGGTGCCATCGTCGGCGGTGCCGTCGTGGTTGGGCCGGGCTCCGGGTCAGGATCGGGGCTGGTGCTGCTGCCGGGGCCGGTGAGGAGTCCGTAGACGCCGATGCCTGCTAGGAGCAGCAGGACGATGCCGGCGGTGATGAGGGCGACGAGTCGGCGGCGGTTCCAGGGATCGGTGGGTGCAGGGCTCATGCCGAGCAGGTGCGCACCCGGCACCTGCGCCTGCGGTCAGAGTGCGCGGAGGCGTGGCCGCTCCGCCGTGCCTTCGCGGGCGGCTCGGAGGGCGTCGGCGAATCGGACGGTGCCGTCGGTGGTGGTGAGGAAGTTCTCGAACTGCTCGTCGGTCAGTTCGGCGGCGAGTGTGTCGGCGTCGTAGTGGGTCCACCAGTTCGTCAGTTCGCCCCAGGTCTGGACGAATGCCCGGACTGGGTAGCGGACTGGTTGCCCGTCGTCGGTGACGAGCGGCAATGGACGGGGTGGGGTGCGCTTGCCCTTCTTGATCGACTTTGCGTGGGCTACGGCTGCTTCGGCGCGGGCGTGCAGTTCGGCTTCGCGCCGCTCCCGCTCGGTGGTGTCGGCTTCGCGGATCGCTTGGTAGATGGGATGCACCGGGTCACCGGCCTCGATCCGTTCCAGCCCGGCGGCGGCCTCGGCGCGCAACGTCTCGGGCTGGGCGGGGTTGTTGGCGATGTCTTCGAGGTAGCCGATCTTCTCCAGTGTCGTGTGCGAGGCACCGCCGGGAATCATCGCGGCCGCTTGCTCCCGCGCATCGCCGAGTGCGCTCGACGGTCCCGCAAATTTTGCGGGACCGTCGTTTCCCGGCTGGTTTTCGCTGCTGAACTGGGTGGCGCTCTTGCGGCGGGCGGCGTCTTCGGCCATGACTTGCTTGATCTCGCGGTAGAGTCCGGCGGCTTCGAGCTGGGTGTAGGGCTTGTGGAGCATGTTGTCGTCCTGCTCGGCGAGGAGTTGCCCGAGCCGGTCGGACAGGCCACTGCGAACCCAGACGTTGACGGTGCGCCAGCCGAGCTTCTTGATCGCGGTCAGGCGTCGTGCTCCGCACACGAGTACGCCGTCGATGGTGATCGTGAGCGGTTGCAGCAGGCCGTCGCGGTCGATGGATGCCGCGAGTGCGTCGATGTCGCCGAGGTCGGCGCGGTGCCGGGTGCCGACGAGGATCGACTCGACGGTGCGGTCGAGCTGGATGCTGCCGACCTGTGGCTCGGTCACGACGACTCACCGCCCCCACCGCCCGGAGCAGCCAGTGCGAGCGCGAGGATCAGATCGTCGTCCCGGAGCAGCAGGTCGAGGGTCTCGCCGAGCAGCAGCCGGAGCAGGATGCCGCGGCCGCTGCTGGTGGCCACGTAGGCCGGGTGGGGGTTCCCGAGTAGCGCTTTCAGGAGGGCGGACCAGGAGCGGCGCGGGAGGTCGAGCAGTGCCCGCGCGTGCCGGTCGCGGCGAAGCGTCTCGTAGGCGGACTGGCGGGTGCCGGCCTTCATCAACGCGCCGCAGACGTGCTCGACAGCGGCCCGTGCGGTGTCGGTCGGCCAGTGGAGCAGGCACAGCATCGCGATGGCGTCCTCGGCCGCCGATCCGGCGGAGATGCACGCCTGCGCTGACCCGAGTCCGTCGCGCGGCTCCGGTTCGAGATCGCTGGGACGCAGGTCGGTGGTGTGGAACGCGGGGTGGTAGTCGGCCAGTGCGGTGTCGCGTTCGGAGAATCGTTCGGGGTCGTGGAACGCCGAGACGTGCGCGCGGCGGGCCTGGTGCACCGAGCAGAGCAGCCCTTGGGCGCGTTCCTCGTAGACGCAGGTGATCCGCACGGCGTGGGTGATGATCGCCCACGGGTCGTTGGCTTCGCGGGTCGAGCGGTTCTGCATCGCGTCGAACGCCGCCGTGACCGCTTCCCAGGTGTCGAGCTTGTGCTTCCTCGCGAGAGCGCGGTACTTGTCGGCGGCGAACTCCATCAGGTCGCGGGCTACCGGGTCGTGAACCCAGGCATCCTCGCCGCCCTCGGCGAGGCGGTTGAGCAGGGCGCGCACGCCCTCGCTGGTGGTGAAGTCCTCACCCCCGCGGTCTGGCGGCTGCGCGGTGTTGGTGCGGGTTGGTGTGGTCATGGTGTCGGCACCTCCTGGCAGGCAGGTGCGCACTCGCTCCCAGGAGTGCGTCCTGCATGCCGATGCCGTCGCAGCCATGACCTCTCACCGCCGTCAACTCATCGAGACCCCGGAGCGGGACACTTGCGAGGCAGGCGCGGTGCTGCGTCCGAACGCCGAGATCGGAGGCAGTCGCCGGGCACGGCCCCCGAGACGACGAACTGCGGCCCCGAGCGGGGTGCCAGTACGGCGTGCCAGCTCGGCCTGGAAGTCGAGGCCACGGCCGGCTGCGTGCGCGGAGTGCCGGGCGATCAGGTCGGTGGGGCGTACCCACTCCACGCCGCGCCCGCGAACGATCGCGTGCTGCTTGTCGTCGCGGGCGACCTGCGCTGCCTGCACCGCCTCCGGCGTGCTCGCCGGTTCGACTGGCTCGGGGCGCTCCCGCGGCTCCTCGAGGACCAGCCTCGCCGGATCGGGCCTTACCGAGTCGGTGTGCTGCGCGTTGTCGCTGGTGTTCATGGGGTCGTCTCCTCCCGCTCGTCGGCGGTGTCATTTGTGTCAGTCAGGTGTGCGACGGCGAACCAGCGGCCTACGGTCGAGGGATGCACCCCGAGTTCGCGGGCGATCCGCTTGTTCGACCAGCCCGCCTCCCGCAGCTCCCACCCCAGCGCCCGCCGATCCACCACACCATCGTCGCGACGGTTCGGTTCCGGCTCGCCAGACGGCAGCGCTGGCATCGACTCCGCAGCGACCGTCGGACGCGAGGCGGCAGGTTGCGTGTCGGGGTCGGGTGTGCGGGTGAGGATCACTGTCAGGTGCGTGATGGCGAGCAGGACGACGGGCGGCACTGCGGCGACCGAGGCCGCGAGCATCCTTGGGACGTCGGCGTCTGCGGCGACGACGGCGTGAATGGCGTTCGCCGTGACCGAGACGAGTGCGCCGCCGACCAGCAGCGCCCACGGGTACCAGGCCGAGTGCTGCCCGGCGAGGGCGACGACGGCGACCGTGGCGACGACGATGATGCCGTCCACGATCAGCGGCCACGCCCACGCCTGCCCAGCCCCGATCCCGGAGCGAGCGGCCAGATCGGCCAGCGACGTGAACGACAGCCAGAACGCCCCGGCGGCGATGAACACCGTCCCCGCGACCGCCGTCATGGCGGCCCAGCGCCGTCCTTCCGATTCACGCCTCACAACCCAGCCCTCCCAAGGGCTGGGGACGGTGGGCTCGCCGAGTAGCCGAACCACCGATCCGCGCTCTGCATCCGGCGGCCTGACGTGGCCTCCGATGGAGGCTGGGTGGCTCGGTAGGCCGAGCGCACGGTCGTGGTGATCTCGCGATCGCCCAGACCCGCCGACTGTGCCGCAGCACCCAGGGCATCGAGCGCGTCGGAGGGCGAGACGCCGTTCTCGGCGAGGCGGCAGGCGGCCCAGAACAGGCCCCGGTTCCGCTCGCCCTCGCCCCGCCTGGCGACCCACGCCGCCAGCCGCTTCCCATCCACGGCGACCGAGGTGTCGTTGGCGCGTGGTCGGGTGACGGGGCGCGGGTCGAGGAAGTCCCGCAGGCGGGTCGCGTCCACCGTGCCGACCGAGTGAGCGGCGATGTCGGCGACCTCGTAGCGGCGGACGTTGCCGTCGATGATTCGCCGGGAAGGCGGAGCGATGATGTAGCCGCCGTCGCCCCGGAAATCGACACCCGCAGTGGCTGCCTGCCACGACCGCTGCTCCCGGCCAGGTGTTGCCGGGAAGTACACGTGCGCGCCACCGGTGGGTGTGCGCACCAACAGACCCGCTCCATCGACGAGCCCCGCCTCGGAGGCGCGCTCGAATGCCGCGCGGCCATCGTGGGGGCCATGGACATCGACATCGACGACGACAACGCCCGATGCAGCGCCTGTCGGGATGCTGATGTTCGCGTCCGGTGTGCGCGACCACCACGCCGCGACCTGTTCCGGGTCGCTGCTCGCATCGAGGAACCCACGACGGGTCAGCGGACGCTTCCCCTCGACCAGACACGGGAACACGGGCACGCCGGCCGCCGCGAGGGCGCCCGCGGCGAACGCCAGGCTTGGCGCGCGATCCACGCGAATCAGCGCCGCGAGGACATCGATTGGCTCGGGCATCACAGCACCCGCCCCGACAGCGCCGGCACCGGCGCAACACGCGGACGATTCGCCTCCACCGCAGACGCAGCGGTGCGGGAGGTGCGCGGACTGGGGGTGTCGCGGTCGAGGCCGGGCGGGGTGCCGTCGCCGACCTGGAGCGTGTCGAGCTGGTCGAGGATCGCCAGCGCGGTCTTCCGCACCCGCTCGCCGGTGCCCTGCACCACCTGGGCGGGCTCTTGACCGTCCACGCGGGTGGCCCAGGTTGAGACGTACGGGATCGTGTACCGGGCGGTGTCCATGCCGTGCGCGGCGCCAATCATCAGCGCGACGGACTCGGCTTCGACCTCGCGGATGCCGCGATGCTGCCGCGCCTCTTCGTCGTCGGGATCGTGCATCAGCACGTGCGCCAGCTCGTGCGCGAGGGTCTTGACCTGCGCGGCAGGGTCCATGTTCTCCCGCACCGCGACCGTGCGCGCCTCGTAGTCGGTCATGCCGTTCGCGCCGGAGATCATCCCCTCGTGCGGCATCCGCAGCACCTCGAACCCCGCGCCGCGAATCTGCCCGGCCAGCCCCTCCCACAGCCCCGTCGGTGCTTCGCCTTCCAGCAGCGTCGGAGCGGGCGGCACCGGCAGCGGCTCGCCGTCGGTCTGGGAGGCATCCCACACGTAGGCCGGCCTGGCCCCGACCATCCGCGAGCGCACCACCTCGCCGGCCTTCGGCTTCTCCCTCGGCCCGAGTCGTCGCCACGATCCCGCATCGGCAGGGGTCGCGGTAGCGAACCGGCCCGTCACGGGCGCGAAGATCATGTACCCCAGCTGGCCCTTCATCACCTGCCGCCCGAGCCCTTGCCACTGCCGGTATCCGGCGACCAGGGTGGGGAAGGGTTCTGGCACACGGCCCGCCTCGTAGGCGGCTTCGTGCTGCACCCAGATCAGCATCGTGTTGTTGAACGACCGCGACCTGAGCCGTGCCGCGAAGGCGAGCGCCTGCCGCCAATCGTCACCCGAGACCAGCGACTCGACCGCGCCGGTCAGCTTCTCGTGCAGCTCGTCGAGCTTCGCCTCTCGCGCCGCGCGGGCGTCCTCGTTCGATGCCATGCTCTGGCCTCCTCTTCGGCTGGCCGCGCCAAGGTTGCGCGCGGCGGTACACCTGGCAGGTAGGCGCGAACACCCGCGCCCGAAACGTGAGCTGGACATCGTTCACCTCCTTGAGGCAGCCCGAGCCGAGGCCGGAACCGAGCATTGAGCATGCTCAAATGTTCTGGAGTCCTGTTCTAACACCGATCGTTGAGCATGCGCAAGCCTTGATTTGTGCATGCTCAACGAGTACCGTTGAGCATGCACAACCACCCTCCGGGTGGACTACATCGATGCCTTGCCCGTCGCGAAGGGAAGGGGGTCAGCCACCATGACCGAAGACGAGAGCCAGGCTGCGGCCGAAGACCTCGCCAAACGTCTACGGCTCCTGATGGACGTCGCCGTCGCCGAGTCCGGCACGGAACCGACCTACTCGCAGATCGCCGGCTACCTCCATGAACGAGGCACCAACCTGTCGCGGTCGCGCTGGACATACATGGTCAACGGCCACCGCTACGTCCAAGACCCCGCCGTCTTCGAGGGGCTCGCCGCGTTCTTCGACGTGGACGCCGCCTTCCTCCTCGGCGAAGACGGTGCGGCCACTCCCGAGAAGGTCTCTGCGCAACTTGATCTCGTTCGGTCCATGCGTGCCGCGAAGGTCAAGTCTTACGCAGCCCGCACTCTCGGCGACATCTCGCCGAAAGCACTCCACGCCATCACTAAGTTCCTGGATGAGGAAATGACACCAACGCCTGAGCACTGACTGGGTGTCGCGCAAGGCGAAGCCGATACCGGTCGCTGCTCCCCACTGAGAGGGGCGAACCGTGAATACCGAACAGACCGTATCGGCGGCCGTGGCGGGCCTTCGGCTCGGGCGTACCTTCACCTTCGACGAGCTCCTCCGCTCTGTCCAGGACCAGCGGCACCGCAGACTTCGGGTCATTGAGCTGGCTGATCTTGATACCCACGACGGCCTCTGTGCGCTCTGGCTGGCAACCGATACCGACGACCTCGTGCTCCACGCCCACACTGACTCGACACTCCACAGACAGCAGTTCATCCTCCACGAACTCGCCCACATGATCCTCGGCCATTGCGAAGGCGATGACTGCACCGTCGACGAGGCGCTGCTGCCCAATATCCCGCCGTACACCCGTGGACGCCTGCTCCGGCGGCAAGACCTTGACAGCGAAACTGAGATCGCAGCCGAGTCCCTCGCCGACAAGCTCGCCGCCGGCATCCGAGGATCAGTGTTCGCAGAGTCGGCCTTCTCGGAGATATTCGGATGATCCAGATGCTCGTCGCTACGCTCATGTGGGCGCTCGTGGCGAGCCTGCTTATCTTCCGCCGCAAACGCACCGACAGAAGTATCACCCGCGCCGCCTTCACCATCGCCATCGCGATGACCTTGAACGTCGATGGAATCTACACGGTCGTCGATCCGCTCCTCGGCGGCACGAACATCGCGACGCTGATCGCGGACGCCCTGCTAATGACTGGGCTGTTCTTCCTCGGACGCGGCGTCATGAAGTCCGGCAAGTACCGGCCCAGGCTCGTCCGCGCCGCCGTCAGCGCGCCCGTCCTGCTCGTCGCGCTACTCGCGATCACGGCAGCATTCCTGTTCATCCATCGCGGCACCACCACGACACGATTCATGAGTGATCTCGGCGCGCAACCCGCAGCAGCGGTCTACTCGATCATCAACTTCAGCTACGGGGCACTTGTCATCGCGACGATGCTCGTCCTCGCCACACGGCAGTATCGCGACAGCGCCGGCATTCAGCGCCTGCCCGCCGCACTGTTGAGTCTGGGATCAGCGTTTGGCGTCGCGCTCTGCCTTGCCGTGATCGTTCTGGACATCGCCCACGCAACCGGCCACCTCCACCTCATGCACGCCATCCAGGCCGCCTATGATCCGCTTTCCGTCCTCACCTTCGTGTTCCTCTGCGCCGGATTCGCGGTCCAGCCCGCCGTTCGCCGCGCCCAGAACCGCGCCCGGCGTCGGCACACGATCTCCTTCACGGCGCAGTTGGAGCCGCTCTGGCTCCGAGCGACACATGCACGGCCCGGGCTGAGCCAGGCCGACCCCCTCGCCGCCAACAGCGAAGACCCCGAAGGGCACCTCCACCGAGAGATCGTCGAAATCCGCGACGCGATGATCGACCCCCGCATCACCTTCGACATCAGCACCGACGACCGCGACCTACTCGAACGAGCCGAGAGTCACCTCGTCGGAAACGACACCACCGTCGCGACGGCCTTGCCCGTCCCGAATGTCGAGGAGCGTGAATCGTGATCGGGCGCATCGCCCTCGGCAGCGGGATCGCGGCAGCAGCAGCCGGCGGGCTCGGGTGGAGCATCGCGCGGCGGCTCACCGCACCCGTCGGCCCACGCACGTTCGACCTCACCATCCGCAGGGTCGAACACGGCGACAACGGCGACCTCATCGTGCTCGACCGAACCGAGCAGACCACCGCGCACGGCATCTACAACCTCTGGTTCGAGCACGGCGGCTGGGCGCAACTCTCCACCGAGGTCATCGATCGCGGACCCACCCGCGTCGCCCGCAGGATCACAGGCACTGCACCTGGCCTCAGACCGAAGGACGGCGACCGCGCCTCATGGAGCGGCATCTACTTCGCAACCCCAGCCGACGCCGGACTCCACGCCCGCGACATCACCATCACCACCCCGGCAGGATCGTGCCCGGCCTGGCGCATCGACGGCGACCCTTCGACCTGGGCGATCCACATCCACGGCCTCGGCAGCACCCACGCCGGCACATTCCGCGGCGTCCTCGCCGCGTCCGAACTCGGCTACACCTCCCTCGTCGTCAGCTACCGCAACACAGTAGAAGGGCCACGCGTTGGCACCGGCCGATCAACCCTCGGCCACACCGAGACCGCGGACGTTGACGAGGCCATCGGATACGCCGTCCGACGAGGAGCCCAACGAATCGTGCTCTTCGGCTGGTCAATGGGAGCCGCCATCGCCCTCCAACTCGCTGCCCATCCGCGACACGAATGGCTGATCGCCGCGCTCGTCCTCGACTCACCAGTCCTCAACTGGACCGAAGTCATCAAGGCCAACTGCGTCCGCAGCGGACTGCCCGCAGCAGCCGGACACCTCGCGATCCCGTGGCTCACCATCGCCCCACTGGCGCGTACCGTCGGGTTGCCGGGCCGCATCGCACTTCGCTCGTTCGACTGGACCGCGCGAACCGCAGACCTCACCACGCCGACGCTGATCCTCCACGGCACCCGAGACGACTCCGTGCCCATCCGACTCTCACAAGCACTTCGAGACGCCCGCCCGGGCCTCGTCGAACTGGAGACCTTCGATGCCGACCACACACTCTGCTGGAACACCGACCCCGACCGATGGCAGAAGATAGTGACCACGTGGCTCTCGGCCCGGCGCGACCCGCCTTGACCCACCACGCCCGCAAAAACCCAACTCAAACGGCACCCCTCCGGTAGGCTTGCGACTGCTGGCCTGTCTGGCCAAGGAGCGAGGGAGGACCAATGTGGCTGAGCCGTGGCTGTCTGCCGACGACATCGCCGCCCACCTTGGGATCACCAAAGACACTGTGTACACCTGGATCGCCGAGAAGGCCATGCCCGCGCACAAGGTCGGGCGCCTCTGGAAGTTCCAGGCCAGCGAAGTGGATGACTGGGTGCGAAACGGCCACGCTGCATCGGAGGGAGACAAGTGACGCGCGAGGTAGCGAATCGTGCGAGCTCGACCGCTTGCAGCTGGTTTGAGAAGGAAGACATATGAGCGACTTGAGTTTGATCCCGCTGCGCACTGCCTGTGTGCCACGAGAAGACGTGCTACAGGGCGGTCTCGCCGACAACCACTTCGCAGCACAGCTCGACAAGGTTGTACGTGACGCCGAGCACTACCCGGTGTACGGGGACGCCGAGGCATTCTTCGCTCAGACCTACCCGACCTCCGGGTTGAAGACCCTTCTCACCAAGACCTTCGGTCGTATTACTGGGGCGAAGGGCGCGGCAGGAGAGAACGGAGTCTTGCGGCCCACCACCTCCTTTGGTGGCGGCAAGACCCACGGCCTCACAGCGGTCTACCACCTGGCCGGCGGGGCGCGACCCGCTAACATCGCAGAGTTCATCGACCCAAGCCTGCTTCCGGATGGTGCTGTTCAGGTTGCCGCGCTCGTCGGCGACGCTCTCGACCCCACCGCCGGGGTCGACACCGATGGCCACCGCACCTACACGCTGTGGGGCGAGATGGCGGCACAGATCGGTGACAACGCCTTCTCCGTGATGGCTGCCAATGACGCCGAGCGCACTGCGCCGGGAACAGGCACCATTAAGGCGGCGTTCGGCGGCAGGCCAACGATCGTCATCGTGGACGAGATCGCCAAGTACCTGCGAGCGGTGTCCTCCTCGGGCAGCGAGGACGTGCGTCGCATGGCCCGCGCAATCCCGGTGTTCCTGGGGAACCTGTTCGAGGTCGCGTCTGACCCGACCAATCGGGTCTCAGTCATCATCACCCTGGCGGCCACCACCAACGCCTTCGGTGCAGAGACCACCGAGATCAGCGACCTCACCGGCGACGAGAAAGAACGGGCCGACGCGGCGAACGCCGCCTCCGTCAAGGCAGCGGAGGAGACCGGGGACGTACTGACCCGCGCCGTGCAACCGTCCGCAGTGATCCGCCCTGCCGACGACAACGAAATCGGCGAAATCCTCAAGAAACGCATCTTTGCCTCGGTCGATCAGACTGCGGCGACTGCTGCTGGTGACGCCTACCGAGACCTGTACGAGACACTCGGCAAGACCGAGCAGTTGGCGGGCGGCGCCGAACACCCTGCGACCTACGGCGAGCTGGTCACCAAGACGTACCCGTTCCACCCCGAGCTCGTCCGTGTCCTGGATAAGCGCCTGGGCAATATCACACAGTTCCAGCGAGCAAGAGGCGCGTTGAAGTTGCTGGCTGAGGTCGTGGCACACATCTACGCGACGAACGATGACACCGCGATCATCAACGTTGGTGACATCGACTACGACAACGACCCGGTGCTGAACCATCTCACCGATGGTCTCGGACGGTCCGAGTACGCATCTGTGGCCGAGGGAGACTTCGCAGGCAAACAGTCGCACTCCGCCGCAGTGGACACTGATATCTTCCCCGGCAAACCTGCCTACACCACCCGCGTCGCACGCACGGTGTTCACACATTCGCTTGAAATGGTGGCGACCGCAGGAGCCGGCCGCAACGACTGGATCGTCGGCACGCTCCGCCCAGGCGAAGACACCGCCATCTTCGAGAAGGCACTCACGGAATCCGAGAAGGTCTTCTGGCATCTGTCTTTCGATGGTGGGCGATGGCGCTTCAACATCGAACCGAACGTCAACGCCATCATCGAGACCGAGAAGCGCAACGTCGCCAATACCGCCGTCGCGGCGATGGTCGACACACTCATCCGCAACGCGTTCGCTAACGATGGTGGCGCCAAAGCCGTGCACTTCCCGTCGGGCCCTGCCGAGGTCCACGACGAGGCAGGCCTGAGAGTGGTCGTGCTTGACTACAACGTCGTGGCCGTCACGCAGAAGGGCGCAGAGCAGCCACCTTCCGCAGTCGTTGAGATGCTGGACAAGGTCGGCTCCGTCGGCAGCCCGCGGACTTACCGCAACGCCGTGGTGTTCGCAGTCCCCGACGAAGAGCAAATCGAAGTGCTGAAAGATCGAGCACGAGCTTTGATCGCATCCAACAACCTCGCCAGCGACGCCGCTCGACTCGCACAGTTCAGCGACGAAGTTCGCAAGAAGGTGGAGGTCTACAACAAGGAAGCCACGCTCAACGCCCGTATCGCGGTAACCCGCTGCTACAAGCACATCTACTTTCCCTCTGGGGACAAGGCGACCGGGTACCTCCGCCACCGTGAGCTCCCGGCCCAGGCACAAGGGGACACAAAGAATGCGACCTCAGCGGTATTGAGCTTGCTCGAAGACGAGGACAAGATTCGGAGCAGTCCGTTCACCGCCTCGTACCTCCGGTCGAAGACCTGGCACGCTACAAGCTCCGCCACCA
Organism: Brevibacterium metallidurans; assembly: GCF_037101285.1. Classification (NCBI taxonomy): domain Bacteria; kingdom Bacillati; phylum Actinomycetota; class Actinomycetes; order Micrococcales; family Brevibacteriaceae; genus Brevibacterium; species Brevibacterium metallidurans. The sequence goes on along the minus strand of NZ_BAAAAF010000005.1, from coordinate 231,122 downwards.
CACGCTCGATCGCCGACTACTTCTGGACAGACCACACGATCCAGATCGTCCGCAACCCAAACCTGATTCGTGAAGCGATCGTCAATGGGGTGAAGAACGAGAACTGGGTCTACTACGACGCGGGCACGGGGAAGACCTACACAGCAAGCACGATGGCCGGGTTCTCGCCCGAGATGAAGCCTGACGCCGAGGTGATGACTGCTTCCGAAGCACAGTCACGAGGCCTGCTCGTTCGCAAGCCGACCCAGACCGACTTGCGTGCCGTCATCACCAACGATGACCTCACCGGAGCCGAGATACGCTCCCGCCTCGAAGCACAGTGCGGCGGTGAGCCCACCAAGACCGACGTCTTGGAGCTGCTCGCCACCGCGGTACAAGCCAGCGACTACAAGTGGTTCGTTGTCCTCGATGCAGAGCCCGCACCGGGCGTCCGTGCGCTGTCGCCATCCGCGATCAAGGACAAGGGACTCGACGGCCTGCGCATCCTCAGCAGAGAAGCAGCCGACGCGCAAGAGATCGAGGTGCCGACCCGCACACCGAACTCGAAGACCTTCAATGCAGCCGGCCCAGGCGGTGCAGCAATGCAGAGCCTCCTCGATCAGATTTCGGACTTCACGGTCCCGACGGTAAGCACGATGACCTTGAAGGTCACCGCCGACGAGGCCTCAGGCACCAGCGACATCGACCTCGCCGTGGCAGCGCTCGGCATGCTGCAAAAGCAGCACATCACCGTTCGTGCGACGATCCGCGCCGAGTTCAAGGGAGTCAACGGCGGAGTCCAGTTCCAGGGCACCGCAGACCGTCAAGACTTCCAGTCCGCCTACAACCATGTGAAGAAGGCCATTGGCGGAGCGAACAAGGTAGCGGGGGAGGTCACCCTCGTCTTCCGTTTCGCCCCCGCTCTGGACATCACCGACGCTCAGTTCGGCCAGATTCACACGGTCGTCAAGAACCTCGGTATGAAGAGCACCACGATGACGGCCGAGGTGACCAAGTGAGTGCGGTCAAGCGGTTCCGCCCCGCATCCCATCTCTCACTGGTCGAAGGCGTCCGAGGGTTCCGACTCGTGGTAACGCCGGGTCGAGGCGAAGCCTTCGGCGTGACGCTTGAAGAAAGCTACGGCGAGAACGGCAGCTCAATCACGGCACCGGTCAGCACAGCCACACCCGTTCAAGCTGGACGCGTGGTTGATGCGCTGTTCGTCGCGATCCGTAAGGCAGGCCACCAGCCGAGCGTGCTGGCTTTCAAACGGAAGGCACCGATTCGCCTGGGCGAAGCCGAGGGAGTCCGCCTTGCGCTGGTGCTGTTCACGACGCAGCCCATTGCCAAGCATGAACGGGTCCGGGCCCTCGTCGCCGGAATCAACGCCATGAGCGTCGAGGAAACCTACTACTGGTACTCCAAATGCATGGGACTCGATGGCAACCGCGCCCGCAAGGCACTCCGAACACTCCTCGCCGACTAAGGACACGACGTGACCACTTCAAGACCACGGGTCCTCATCGAGGACTGGCTACCCGTCGCAGAACTCGGAATCGAGTCACGGCGAGAGCGCGGAGCGGCCTCAGCCCTACCACCGCTCTCGTTCCTTCACATCTGGTGGGCCCGTCGACCACTTGTCGCCTCCGCTGCTGTCGCACTCGCGGGCGTCATGCCGGCATGGACCGAAGAGTTGGCCGAATCGTTCCCAGACGCGCCGGAAGTTCGCACTGAATCGGCCTACAGGGCATGGCTACTTCGCCTCGTCGGCATCCTGGGTGACCCCGTCAAGGGAAGACGCATGATCGATGCCGCCAACGCTGCTGGCGTGAAGTTGCAGGGCAACGGTTACGGCTACCGTCAGGCGTTCCGAAACGCAGTGTCGCGCTCAGACATCGACCTGCTCCACACCGTTCTTCGTCGCACCTGGGGCGAGCTTCCGACCATTGCTGACCCGACCGCCGGTGGAGGATCAATTCCTTGGGCTGCGAGCCGACTTGGGCTACCTGTCGTCGCGAACGACCTCAACGGAGTCGCGGCCAGCGTGCTGAAGGCAGGCGTCGAGATACCTGCAACCCGCGGCCTCGACCTGCTCCCTGACATCAGGAAGTGGGGCGACGTGCTCGTCAAGCGAGTGGAGAAGCGACTCAAGGAGTTCTTCCCGCTCAACGAAGGGGAAAGCGTCATCGCCTACATCTGGGCGAACGCTGTCCCTTGCCCGCGCACGGGTCGGCTTGTGCCACTGCTGACAGATAAGTGGCTACGCAAGGCACCGGGGAAAGAGGCCGCGGTCCGGATGGTCACCTCCGTTGAGGGGATCGAACTCAGGGAGCCACGCTTCGAGGTCATTCTGGGACGCGAGGTGGACAAAGCCGACGCCAGCACCGGGACAGTGGCGCGAGGCAAGGCGGTCTCTCCATACGACAACCTGGTTATCGATGGTGATTACATCAAGGCGGCCGCTCAGAGCGGCGATATGAGCCAACTGCTCTACGCCGTGGCAGTCCGAAAGCCATCTGGTGAGCGTACCTTCCGGGCGCCGAATGAGGCAGACCTTCAAGCACTGCAAGCTGCGAATCGCACTTTCGACGCACTGAAAGACGAGTGGTTTGATGCCGGAATCCTGCCCACCGAGGAGTTTCCTGAAGGGAACGATCTGCGCCCCAAACACTACGGTCTCGATCGTTGGGTAGATTTCTTCACTCCTCGCCAAGCGCTCGTACATGGCACGTTTGGTGAGGAGTTCGCGCGCCTCGTGCCCGAAGTGCGCGAGGCTCTCGGCGAGGCTGCTGACCAGGTGCTTTTCGAGTTGGCTCTGATGCAGGGCAAGGCCCTCAATTACAATTCGAGACTTGGCTCATGGCACGTCTCAAAGCAAGTGATGCGAAGCGTCTTCGAGAGGCATGACTTCGCGTTCAAGTGGACATTCGCCGAGTTCGAAGGCGCAACCGCCCTCTACTCGTGGTGCCTCGACCAACTAACAGATGCCTACGGTGGGATCGCCCGCCTGCTCGACGAGACCGGATCGGCAGAGCTCGGCATGAACGACCGACTTGAGCGTCAGGTCACGGTTACTCAAGGTAGCGCGGCAAGCCTCCCACTGGATGACGGCTCGGTGACGCATATCTGCATGGACCCGCCCTACTACAACAACGTGATGTATGCAGAACTCGCCGACTTTTTCTACGTCTGGGAGAAGCGCACGCTGGGGCGTCTCGTTCCTGACTACTTCCGGGATGAACTCACCGACAAGGACAACGAGGCGGTGGCGAACCCAGCTCGTTTCGCGGCGATGGGACGACGCAAGAACGAACTCGCCGATCTTGACTATGAGTCGAAAATGACTTCTATCTTCGCCGAGTCCCGACGAGTGTTGGCAGACGACGGAGTCCTCTCGGTGATGTTCACTCACAAACGAGCCGAGGCGTGGGACACCCTCGGCATGGGCTTGCTGCAGGCCGGCTTCACCATCGAGACCTCGTGGCCCGTGAACACGGAGGCCGAGACCTCACTCCATCAAGCGAACATGAACTCGGCGGCATCGACGATCATGCTCGTGTGTCGCAAGCGGGAGGATCGGGAGACAGAACACCGAACGTACCTGGATGACATCGAGCAGGATATTCGTCTCGCAGCACGTGATGCAGCAACGAGGTTCCAGCATGACGGTATCGACGGCGTGGACCTACTGCTCTCAACATACGGACCAACGCTGTCTGTCATCTCGCAGAACTGGCCTGTCTACTCGTCCACTCCGGACGCAGATGGACGCGACCAACTGCTCCGTCCTGAAGACGCTCTCGCCTTGGCTCGTGAGGAGATCGTAGACCTTCGCCGATCCCGCCTTGTTGGAAAGGCGGCGAAGGTCGATGGCCTCACTGACTTCGTCCTGTTGGCGTGGGACACGTTCGGCGCGCGGGAGTTCCCGTTTGATACGGCCAGACTGCTTGCCCTTGCCGTGGGGGGCCTAGATGTGGACGACCTGGAGCGTGCAAAGATCGTGTCGAAGTCGTCCGGGAAAGTCACACTGCTAACGCCGAAGGAACGGTTGCGCCGCGGTGCTGACTCGGGCCTTCCCGGGGTAACGCCCGAAGCATCCTCTTTCGAGTACATCATCGACGCTGTTGACACTGCGCTCTACATTGCTGAGGTAGACGGTCAACAGGCCGCCAAGCGCTTCCTTGATCGTCATGGATACACAAGCGACAGTGGATTCGTTTCCACGCTGCAAGGTCTGGCGAATGCGATCCCGCGGACCAAGGTGAAGGGCGCCTGGGTTGTGCGTGAGGCCGGGCTCATCGACACGCTCTGCACCCTGTACTTCGAGGATGTCGTGTTGCCGGAGGCAGAGGAGATGGCCGCTCTGGCAGACCCCAACGAGAACACGCTGTTCGACGTGGAGTGACATGACCCCGGACGACAGCGACGCTCTACCACCTGGATTGCCGGCGCCACATGGCGGACCGGGGAGTCCTGAGCTGTTCTCGGGCGACTCTATCTCGTCGCCGGATTCGTTCCAATTTGTTGATCTGGGAGCAACCTACTCGCCGGACGACCACCCGTTCGAGACGTTCTATTTACCGTTGCTGTCTCGGGCGGTGACCTACGACAGAGCCGTGGGCTACTGGTCAGCGTCCGAGCTTCAGTACGCGGCACAGGGCACCGCCCATTTCCTCGCGAACGGTGGGAAGATGCGCCTCATCGTCGGTGCGCAACTCGCGCAGCGAGACGTGGACGCCGTCATCGAGGGCAAGCCGCTCGACGACGTAGTGGCGGCGAGGCTGCTCGCTGATCCGGACCTTGCCGGGACGCGGATCGTGCAGAGCGAGCATCTGAGCGTGCTTGCGTGGATGGTCGCCACGGACAGGCTTGAGATTCGTGTCGGTGTCCCGAGGGGAGAAGACGGTGAGCTGCTGACGCACCTACAGTCGGGACGATACTTCCACACCAAGTACGGCATATTCGCGGATCGGTACGGGAATCGAGTCGCCTTCAACGGATCGAACAACTCGTCGGTGACGGCCTGGGCGAGGAACCATGAGACGTTCGACGCCTACCCATCCTGGAATGTGCCGATCTGGGACTACCTGGGTGTCCACAAGGTGCTCGACTTCGAGAAGCACTGGACCGACAACGCTGATGCAGGTTGGGCAGTCATAGACCTGCCGTCGGCCGTGCGGAAGCACCTCATCGAGCACGCTCCCGAGGCCCCGCCGCTTCCACCCGGCGTTGTGTTGCCGCCTTTGGATGCTCCGACCTTGTCCGAAGACGACACCGAGGAGTTCGATGTCGAGGCAGCATGGGACGAGCTCGTCGCACTGCGCGATGCACCAACCGAATCACCCTGGACGGGCGTCGGATCGGCATGGGCGCGGCCTCTCCCGCACCAAGCGGAGCTCATCAGCCGTGTCGTGAGCACCTACCCGCGCGGCTACCTGCTCGCGGACGAGGTTGGTCTCGGCAAGACCGTGGAAGCGGGCATGGTCCTCCGCGAACTCTTCACGTCAGGCCGGGCGAAGAAGGCGCTGCTGCTTGTCCCCGCCTCCGTGATGAAGCAGTGGCAAGAGGAACTCCACGAGAAGATGAACCTCGATGTTGCCCGCTTCGACAAGGGTGTGTTCGTAGATCGTTACGATGCGCCGATCCCGGTCGATCCGAACGCGAATCCGTGGTCCGCGTTTCCCATCGTGCTCGCTTCGTCGCACCTTGCTCGGCGTCGCGACCGCCGGCGGCAGATACTCGACGCGGGTCCGTGGGATGTTGTCCTGGTTGACGAGGCGCATCACGCCCGTCGCCGCGGCTCCAAGCCGACCGACACTCCGAACTCATTGCTGGCGCTACTTCAAGAGATGCGCGACAAGGAGATGTGGCGGGCGCTGTACCTCGCCACGGCAACACCGATGCAGATGAACCCACATGAAGCCTGGGACTTGATCTCCCTGCTCGGGCTCAAGGGTCGGTGGGGCGTCAGCGCCGAGGACTTCATTCGGTACTTCAAGCTGCTGGCAATCGACCCGATGCACCGGCACTGGGACCTGTTGTGCGCAATGCTGGAGGACTACTTCGCCGACCCACAGGCCGAGCGGGACGCTGACCTCGAACAGGAGATCGACGACGCACTCGGCTGGACGGGCGCGTACGTGGTCACGGCTCTAGCCGGGAACCCGCCGAGTGCGGACCTGAAGGCCAAGTTCCCCAACGAGACCTCCGAGTGGATGGACAAGTGGCTCCGTCGCCACACTCCGATGCGGGATCGTGTCTTCCGCAACACCCGAAAGACCATGCGCGACTACCAGGCAGCCGGGATCATCCCTGACGACGTGGTGATCCCGTATCGCCACGTCAAGGACGAGTTCATCCCGCTACAACCGAACGAGCGACGCCTGTACGAGCGGATCGAGGGGTACATCCGCCGCCACTACAACGCTTACATGGCCGAGGCTGGAAATCAGGCACTCGGGTTCATCATGACCGTCTATCGCCGCCGACTGACCTCCTCGTTCGAAGCGATCAAACGGTCTCTTCGCCGTCGCCTGAGTGTGTTGGAGAACGGCAAGAACCTCGCCGAGCTGCTCACCGACGACGACAACGTAGATGTCGAAGGTTCGCTGTTCGAGCCAGAGGCCTTCGACACGAGAGCCGACCGCCTCCGTGACGAAATCGCAGAGCTCAAGTCGTTCCTCCAAGACCTCGATAGCATCACGGGCGAAGACAGCAAAGCGAGCAAACTTGTTGCCGACGTGACCGAGGCTCTGAACACGTACTCCTCTGTCGTCGTCTTCACCCAGTACGCCGACACGATGGACTACGTCCGCGAGCGGCTTCTCACAGCGGGGTACCGCCGCCTCGGCTGCTACTCGGGCCGAGGTGGGGAGGTCTACAACGTCGAGTCTGGAAGCTGGACCGAGGTTACGAAGTCGGAGATCAAGACCAGGTTCCGCAGTGGCGAGCTTGAAGTCCTCATCGGTACAGACTCCATGAGTGAAGGTCTGAACCTGCAAACGTCCGGGCGACTCATCAACTACGACATGCCCTGGAACCTCATGCGTGTCGAGCAGCGAATCGGGCGCGTCGATCGCATCGGCGCGTCGTACAAGGACATCCGCATCAGCAACTATTTCTACGCTGACACCGTTGAGGAGCAGGTGTACAAGGGCATCGCCGAGGACTATGGCGACTTCACCGACATCGTGGGCGACGCAGCCCCAGTGCTCGCCAATATTGAGAAGGCTATCGAGCGTCTGGCACTGACTGGCCACGCAACGACCACCGAGATTGACTCCGAAGTCGGACAGATTCGCCAGCAGGTCGAGGACATCAAGAGTGAGCCTGTCGGCAACGACGACATGGGCGAACCCGGCGGTGACGGTCGGATCAAGCAGCCGCCAACGCTGGAGGGCGGTACATCTCTGCGAGACCTGGAACGTGTACTCACCGCGAACGGCCTAACCAGTGATGCCTTCGAGCCCGACCCTTCCCGTCCTCGGGTGTATTGGCTCAAGCCTCCGGCGGAAGCACTCTCAGCTCTGTCCTTCCGAAAAGACGATGGCGTGCACGACATCGAGGAATACTTCGACCCGTCGCCGCTCGCCCCGCTGCCGGTGACGTTCGACCGTGCTACATGGGATGAGAGCGACGACGCTGACCTGGTCTTCCTCACCTACGGCACCCCCGAACTATCCGCGCTGCTGCCCGCCGCATCGCACGACGACTAGAGATCGCCCGACCGTCCCGAGAGTTTCAGCGTCCGCAGAGCAGCGACAGCGTGCAGCGGAAGCACTCCGTTGCCGAGCGCGGTGATCTGTTGATTCTGCGTCAGCTGGTCAGTATCGGTGACCCATCCAGTCGGCAGACTCATGAGCCACTCCACGAACGCGGGTGCTGGGCGGGGGCCGTCCGCGTCGGTCAGGAGGGCTGGCGCTGGCGCGGGGCGTCCGGTGATGTGTTCCCACCGGGCGATGGCGTCGGCGTAGCGTCCCCAGCGCTGAACAGTCCGTCGATCAGGGACCACAGCGTCTCCGACTCGGCTCTCCTGCTCGGTGAGCCAGCCGGTCCGTGGAGCGCGAAGTCGATGATCTGGTGCGACAGCGCGATCGTCCCTCGTCTCGCTCGCACCTGGTCGAGAGTCTCTCCGCCGCGCGATGAGTCCGTCGCCAGCCAGCGGGGTGCGGAACAGTGCGCCGGGCGAGGGCGAAGATGCGGAAGCGTTGGTGAGGAGCTCCGACAAGGGAAGCCGGTAGGCCGATCCATCGTGCATCCAGCCGCAGGTCGGCCAGATCGCCGAGAACGGCGCCGAGAGCCCGTAGATGTCGAGCTGCGTTGTCTCCCAGATGCCACGGGTCGGGTTCCATGCCGCGAAGGGTTGCGCCGTCGGGGGTTGCATCGTCCGGGTTGCGTCGGTCATGGTCGTCTCCTTCTGAGGGTGGCCGTATCGCGGGTGAGGACAGCAGCCCGCGGACGTTCTCGATGACGACCCATTCGGGCTGGAGCGCGTCGATGGCCACGGCCATGTGTGCCCAGAGCCCCGAGCGTGTTCCTGGCGCGAGGCCGGCGCGCTTGCCGACGGTGGACACGTCTTGGCAGGGGAACCCGCCGATGAGGATGTCCACGGGCTCGACCCGGCTCCAGTCGATGGTCGTGATGTCGCCGAGGTTCGGCGCGCCGGGCCAGTGGTGGGAGAAGACGCGGGCGACGGGCTCGTTGAGTTCTGAGAACCACACGGTCTTGGCGTTGAAGACGTGCTCGACGGCGAGATCGAGGCCGCCGTAGCCGCTGAACAGCGACCCGATCCTGAGTTCTGAGTCGCCGCTGGCGTCGAGGTCGTGCATGAAGTGCGCTCCGGTGACGGTCGTTCCCGGCATCGCCTCGTCACGAAGCTGATGTCGAGCTGGTCACCTGTCAGGTGCACGACACCCACACGCGCCTGCCGCCCGAGGTCCTCTACCTCCGGCCTTCGCTCCAACCGCACTCGGAGGTCACACGCGTCTTGCAGGTCGAGGTTGATCCGGGCATTACCGCCGTAGAAGTCACCGGGTGCGGATGCTCACCTGCCCGGCAGAAGCGGAGGTGAGCATGACGGTTTCGATGCGCGTGATGTCGGCGGGTGATGGCTACAAGTACCTGCTCAAGACGGTCGTGGCCGCCGACGGCAACCGGCCGCTCTCGACGCCGCTCACTCGTTACTACATGGAGGAGGGCACCCCGCCTGGTCGCTGGCTTGGCGCGGGTGTAGCGGCCCTCGGCAAGGGCGAGATTCAGGTGGGCGACCGAGTATCAGGAGACCAGCTCCAGCTCCTGATGGGCACGGGCTGTGATCCAATCACCGGCGACAAACTCGGCTTGGGCTTCGCGACGTACAAGAGCCAGAACGAGCGGATCGAGGCACGGATCGCAGGCCTTGAGTCGACGATGACACCTGGGGCCAAGGGTGAGGCTGTCGCGCAGATCGTTGCCGAGGAGACTGCCCGCAGCACACGCCGTGCGGTGGCGGGTTTCGACTTCACCTTCTCGATCCCGAAGTCCGCGAGCGTGTTGTGGGCGGTTGCCGACGCCGGGGTCCAAGCGCTGATCGCGGAGGCGCATCATCGAGCGGTTGCGGAGGTGGTTGCGTTCATGGAGCGCGAGGTTGCAGCCACACGCACGGGTGCAACCGCCGGTGACGGCGCGGTTGCACAGGTCGATGTCACCGGGCTCATCGCAACCGCCTTCGATCACTTCGACTCCCGCGCCGGCGACCCCCACCTCCACACGCACGTCGTCATCAGCAACAAGGCCAAGACCGTCCTCGATGGGAAATGGCGATCGCTCGACGGCAGACCGATGCACGCCGCCGTCGTCGCGCTCTCCGAACTGCACGAAGCTGCGTTCGCCGACCACATGACGCGCACCTTCGGCGTCTCGTGGGAGGCCCGCGAGATGGGGCGGGACCGGAACCCAGCGTGGGCTATCACCGGCGTGCCGGAGGAACTGGTCGCGGAGTTCTCCACCCGCGCTCGCCACATCGACGCCGAGAAGAACCGGCTCATCGCCGAGTACGTTGCCCAGCACGGACACCAACCATCGAACGCGACGATCCTCAAACTGCGAGCCCAGGCCACGCTGGCTACGAGGCCTGAGAAGCAGGTCCGATCCTTGGCTGACCTGACCGCTGAGTGGCGGGATCGCGCGTCCAAGACCCTCGATCGGGACGCGACGACGTGGGCACGCGAGATGACCGACAACGACAAACCGCTCCTGCTGCGCGCCGACGACGTGCCGCTCGACGTGATCGGCGAGATTGGGCGTTCAGTCGTCGAGGTGGTCGGCGAGAAGCGCTCGACCTGGCGACGGTGGAATCTCATGGCCGAGGCATCCCGGCAGACAATGGGTTGGCGATTCGCCACCATGCAGGATCGGGAAGCCATCGTCGCGATGGTCACCGACGCCGCCGAGCTCGTCTCGCTTCGGTTGACCCCGCCCGAACTCGCGGCCTCGCCGGTCGTGTTCCGTCGGCCTGACGGCACCTCAGTGTTCCGTCCGAAGAGCTCTACCGTGTTCACCTCCGAGTCCCAGCTTGCTGCCGAGGACAGACTCCTCGAACGAGCTGCCAACCTGGCCGGGCCGACGGTGCCGCTTGCCACGGTCGAGAAGATCACCGCCAGACCCGACGCGGACGGCCTGATGCTCGGCGACGACCAAGCCGACGCCTTGGCCCGCATCGCGGTGTCGGGACGGGTGCTCGACGTGCTTGTCGGTCCCGCCGGGGCGGGCAAGACCACCGCCATGAATGCGCTCCGTCGCGCTTGGGAAGCCGAGCACGGCCCCGGCTCGGTCGTCGGCCTGGCCCCGTCAGCGGTTGCCGCCCAGGTCCTCGCCGACGATCTCGGGATCGAGACTGAGAACACGGCGAAGTGGTGGCAGAACCACCTCCTCCACGGCACCACCTTCGAGGCGGGTCAGCTCGTCGTCATCGACGAAGCCTCCCTCGCCGGCACCCTGTCACTGGACCGCATCACCCACCTCGCCCAGGAAGCGGGCGCGAAGGTGCTGCTGGTCGGCGACTACGCCCAACTGCAATCCGTGGACGCCGGCGGCGCTTTCGCAATGATCGCCAGAGACCGGGCCGACACCCCCGAACTGGTCGACGTCCACCGCTTCACCCATACCTGGGAGAAGACCGCCTCACTCGAGCTACGTCACGGACGCACGGCGGCTATCGACACCTACCTCGCCCACGAGCGCATCACCGACGGCGACTCCGAGGCCATGACCGACGCCGCCTACAACGCCTGGCGCGCCGACCGCGACGCCGGACTCGTCTCGGTGCTGATCGCCGAAACCCACGAAGACGTGACCACGCTGAACCGTCGCGCCCGCGCCGACCTGATCCTCAACAAGACGCTGAACCCCGACCGCGAAGTCGAGCTGCGCGACGGCACCGCCGCAGGCGTCGGCGACACCATCATCACGCGACAGAACAAGCGCGAACTGCGCACCCTGGCCGGGCGGGACTGGGTGCGCAACGGCGACATCTGGACCATCACCGCCGTCGGCGACGACGGGACCATCACCATCGCACGCGACTACGGAACCGGCACCGTTGTTCGCGACGACGGCACCAGCAGGGCTCGGAAGCGAAGGAGCAGGTTCGGCGGCAGCATCGTCCTCCCAGCCTCGTACGTGGCCGAGCATGTCGATCTCGGCTACGCAGTCACCGCCTACCGAGCGCAAGGCGTCACGACCGACACCGCACACGTGTTGGTCGAACCGACCTCGACGAGAGAGACCTTCTACGTCGCGATGACCCGAGGACGGCGCTCGAACCACGCTTACGTGACTCTCGACCGCGCAGACGACCATGCCCAGCCGCACCCTGGTGACGACCCGCATGCCACCGCGCGAAGCGTGCTCTACGGCGTTCTACGGCACAGCGGAGCCGAACTCTCGGCGCACGAGACCATCGTGGCCGAACAGGAACAGTGGGGCTCGATCGCCCAGCTCGCCGCCGAGTACGAGACCATCGCCGCCGCAGCCCAACACGACCGCTGGGCAACCCTCATCCGCGGCTCCGGACTCACCGACGAACAGGCCGAGAACGCCATCGAGTCCGAAGCGTTCGGCCCGCTCACGGCCGAACTCCGACGCGCCGAGGCCAACCATCACAACGTCGACGTACTGCTGCCACGCCTCGTCGCAGCGCGCGGGTTCGACGACGCCGACGACATCGCCGCCGTACTCCACTACCGGGTCGAACGGGCGACCGCCCGGCCTGCAGGCTCGGGCAGGACTCGCAAGCCACCGCGACTCATCGCCGGCCTCATCCCACAGGCGCACGGAGTCATCGACCCCGAGATGTACGCGGCGCTCGACGAGCGAGAGGAGCTGATCGAGGCGCGCGCCGATGCCGCGCTCGAAGCTGCGCTCGCCGAGAACGCGCCGTGGACGGACGCTCTTGGAGCGCAGCCGAACGACCGGCGACGAGCCGCCACCTGGCGCAAGGCCGCCCGCGCGGTCGCCGCCTACCGAGACCGCTACCGCATCACCGACGACGCACCTCTCGGTGCTCCGCCCGAGTCGGCCGCCCAGAAGATCGACGCCGCGCGAGCGCGATCCGCCTACGAAGGAATGCGCAGACAAGTTGGGGGCGTGGAGAGCATGATCGCATCCGCCACTTCAGTGCAGCGCGATGCACCTAGGAGTCTCTGACCTCGCCATCGAGACCCGACCGTCGAAGGTCGACGAGCTTGCTCGGTGTCGGTGCGTCGCCTCCGCCGACCTGGAGGAGCGTGGGACCATTGAGGCGTCATGACAACTACTCACTAGGCGCAGCACTCTGGTCGGTCGCCTGAGAACAGGGACGCTCGGTGACGACCACCACTCAGAGACCCAAGAAGATACCGCCGTTCCCCACGGAGATGGTCAAGGGCGTGTGTGATGTGCTCGCGCAGACGGACTTTCCTGGCCTCACAGGTTCAGAGATCGACTCCCTTCTTCGCATGGTTCGAGTCGATCAGCGGGAGACTGGCGCGAACAAGCGCGAGAGTCTGTACGTCACTCTGCACAATGTTCAGGCCCGACAGCAGGCAGGCAACGTTGTCGGTGCCTTCATCGCCAGGGCCATGAGTCCAGGCAGGTACGTGACTCAGCCGAACCGGTTCAACGATCTGCGCGATCGGCTCAATGAGTTCCTCGTGTTCTATGGCTATTCGATCAACGAGACCGGCAAGCTCGTGACGGGGAAGAAGGCATCCACAATCGAGGAAGGGGCAGCGCTCGCGGGGCGTCTTCAGACCGAGCTGAAGCGTCGCGGCTGTCACTCCGAACTGCTCCGCTATTGCGATGAGGAACTTGTCAATCGCTCGCTGTTCCACGCGATGTCTGAGGCGTCGAAGAGCATCCCGGCCAGGGTCCGGGCGATAACAGGGCTCGCCGGCGACGGCGCAACGCTCTACGACGGGGTGTTCGGCACCAATCGCGAACGACCCATCTGGTCGATCAATGGTCACGGATCGGAATCCGAGATCAGTGCGCACCGAGGATTTAAGAACCTGCTGGTAGGCATCCACGGGCACTTTCGAAACCCGCGAGCGCACTCCAACAGAATCCTGATTGACGAAGAGCTCGCTGACTTCTACGACGCCTTCTCCCTCTTCTCCTATGTCCATCGTCAACTCGACGCCGTGAAGCGGCTGACCAGCGAGGAGCCAACGCCATGACTGACTCCGCGATACTGCGGCTCTGGGACGACAACCCTAGCCTCGATGACTTCCTCGGATTTGACGCTGTCGTCGACCCAATCGTGAAGGCGATCGGTACGGCCAACGTCGATCCGCTCGCGATCGGCGTTCACAGCCCCTGGGGCGGCGGCAAGTCCACGGTGCTCAATCTTCTAGAGAGTCGCTTGGAAGCCGCGGGGCGGTACGTCGTCATACGAACGGACCCTTGGCAGTACGACAACCACGATGACGTACGCGGCTCACTGATTGCCGAAGTGCTCGACCAACTTGGGGCCGCATTCCAAGCGGATAGCACCGTGAAGGATCGCGTCGCGGACCTCCTGAAGCGCATCAGCTGGACCCGCGTTGGGCTCGCCCTTGGCAAGGGCGCCCTCACCATGCAGTGGAAACCGGACGAGTTGATTGACGCGTTCACCCCGAAGGCACGCTCGGATGACAAGTCCATGAGCGGATTCAAGGACTCCTTCGGCAAGCTCATAGGCGGGCTACCAGACGTTGATCGAGTAGTCGTGATGGTTGACGATCTGGACCGTTGCCTGCCTCCTGCCGTCATGGCAACACTCGAAGGAATCAAGCTGTTCCTCGCTGTGCCCAAGATGGTGTTCGTCGTGGCTGCCGACCAAGAGATGGTCCGGGACTCCATCGCGGTCAGCCTCGGCGAGACCAACCGCAGCGGGGCTTTAGCCACCCGCTATCTAGAGAAGATCGTTCAACTTCCAGTGACCCTACCGAGGTTGGCAACAGCCGACGCCGAGGCATACATCGGCCTGCTGCTCACTCAAACCGAGGGAGCAACCCCAGACGAGATCGAAGCACTCGCAAACCACTGTTCCAGTCGCCGTCAACTGGGTCTATCGCCGCTGCTGGGAGACCTTGGCAAGCTAAGCCCGAAGCCGAGCGAGGAGAGCCTGAGCTTGGCTGCCCAGTTGGCCGAAGGGCTGTCCGCCGACCGATTGGCCAACCCTCGTCAAATCAAGCGCTTCCTCAACGCCTTCGGGGTGCGGTCGATGGTGGCTCACTCCCGGAAGGTCTCCATCGCTCCCGCAGTTCTCATGAAGATGTTGCTACTGGAGGACCTCCACCGATCCTCCTTCGAGACGTTGGCCGCAACTCCGAGACCTGAGAGGACTGCGCTACTTACCGCATGGGAAGGGTGGGCGCACGGTGAAGACGGTGTGACCCGCCCAGACAAAATCGGCGAAGACACCCACCACTGGGCGGCGAGCGAACCATCGCTCGCGGAGCTTGACCTAAGCCTCTACCTGGACCTCGCCGCATCGCTCCTAAACGTCCGCGCTGGCGAGGACACAAGTGACACAGTGATCCGTCTCGTCACGGACCTCCTTGGCACGGGTACCGCAGCTCGCGAAGCAGCACTCGTCGAGCTGACTGCGCTCGGTGAAGCCGAACAGCGAGCAGCGATGGAGCTGAGCCTCAGGCAAGGCCGACGACTCGACGACCTCGACGTCTTGTTCGAGATGACAATCCAGTGGGCCGACAAGACACCCAGCCTCGTCGAACTCGTCATCGAGGCCGCCGGCGAACTACTCCGTCGGCTGACCACGGGAACGGTAGTCAACATGAACGGCGCCACACTGAAAGCTCAGTACCAGCCGATCCTCCAACGACTTGCCACCGAAGACGGCATAGACGACATGGTGGCACAAGCGGCCAAGATGGAGATAGAGAGCACCAATGGGCACTAACGGAGCGTTTGGCGGGAGTGGCGCCGCCGCTTGGGATCAGGTACGTGACGAATGGACCTCATTGGGGGGCCAGTCCACTGATGCACCGAGTAATGACGCCCCGGGAATCGATGGCGACCCGGATTACGACGCACTCCTCTCTGCAATCGCTGGAGCTCTGATTGGCGAGGACCCCGATGCGCGCCGTCCCTCTGTCCCGTCGTTCGCACTGTCGGATACCCTGCCGCGTCGCGGTGGTGGCCGAGGAGGCGGCGGGGGCTCGTCAGGCGGCGGGGGTGCTTCAGGAGGTGGCGGCTCATCGGGTGGTGGGCGCCGGGTCACGGCACAGGCAGCTCGGGGCGGCAGCGCGATCGGTGCCGCAACGGCGTACCGAGATCGCGACTCCGCAACGCTCGCTGGCTACGGACTGACGTTGGAGGAGTTGGACGCGCTGTCACCGCGAATGCGGTGCGCGCGGATTCTCGATGTCGCGATCGGGCAGGCCGGGCACCCAGATGAGCAAGCGATGCGCCAGGCGTCTCTGGAACAGATCAAAGTCCTGCTCGCAAGCGGCCCCGAGTCCAGCAATCTCTCAGGGCTAGAGGCGATCCGCAACTTCATAGGTGAACTGACCGTCCGACTCGGTTTGATAGAACTACGAGACCAGATACTCGCTAACTCCGTTACGGCAAAGCAGGCGCACCAGCGCGAAACAGGACTTCGACAGTGGGTCAAAGCCAAGGTCAACAAGCTCGACCTCGGCAGCTACGGCACCGTCACGACGCGAGACTTCCACCAAGTCGCACGCCAGATGAGCGCCGACGTGCTGCGACTCCTGAAAGGCGAGCGATCGTGACAGCATCCGGGGCCTATGTCGTTAGGGCTCAAGGCGACAAGAAGTCACGGCTCCAGGGATACGACACCCTCAAGTGGCCAACCGCGCCCGGCCACACGAAGTCCGTCGTGTCAGACCTCGCTTGGAACCTCGCACCTCTGCAAGACGTTGCCCCCGCAGTGGCGGACCTTGTCCACATCGCCGCCGGCGCATACATGGCCGATCGCAGCACCAGGCGCGGAGCCCGCTTCAGCCGAGACATCGCGCTCCACGTTACGGTCGTGGCCCCAGAACTGTGGACCGAGGAGCTCCTCGACACGACCTCGGAGCTTCTAGGCTGGCTTACCGGCGACACCTGGAACCTAACCGTGGCCGGAGGAGCCGAGGTCGACTTCGAGGAGACCCTGAAGGTCGGCGAGAACGGCTCGGTTGCGCTCTTGAGCGGCGGGCTGGACTCGTTCCTCGGTGCGATCCAACTGCTGATGTCGGGCGCCGAGACGATCTTCGTTGGGCACAAGGACAGCGCCACGTCGATCCGCGGTGCGCAGTCCACTGTCGGAACCTGGCTGGGCCAGTCTTTCGCTCCTGCACCGTCCTACACGCGAGTCCAACTCGCACAAGCAATCAGGCGCCGTGAGCCGAGCAGTCGCAGCAGGGCCTTCATGTTTCTGAGCCTGGGCGTCGCTGTCGCGAGCAGCCTTGGTTCACGGAGCTTGATTATCCCCGAGAACGGCTACACAGGAATCAATCTGCCACTGAGACCCAATCGAGGCGGCGCCTTGTCAACCCGCTCCACCCATCCCGAGACGTTCAGGCGCGTCGCAGAGATTCTGACCGCACTGAACATCGACGTCACCGTCACGAACCCGTTCGAATGGATGACGAAGGGCGAAATGATGCAGAGCATCCGTGGCCTCCGCCCACCGTCCGGCTGGCAGGAGACTGCAGCCGCCACGCTCTCGTGTAGCAAGCTCGGCGGCAACTGGTTCGGAGGATCGCCCAATCTCAACTGCGGTCTCTGCGTGCCTTGCATGGTGCGCCGCGCAACGTTCATCAAGGCCGAGGTTCCGGACAAGACTCAGTACCTCTGTCACGCGATATCCGGAACCCACCTCGCCGAACTCATTGACGCCCGACGGGGCGATATCGAGGCCGTCCGATATGCAATCGAGGCTGGAGCGGACGCGGACGCAATCGACTCCGGAACCTGGCCACCCGACTACGATCTCGATCGCGTTGAGGGCCTTGTTCAGCGGGGACTGGATGAGCTCGCGATGTTGGAGCTCCCATGAGCAATCGCCAAGACCGACTCCCGACTCTGGACTGCCATGCCCACGTCGCACCAGACGTGACTCACAGCCAACTCGCCACTCTCGGTCACTCTCACGTCTTTGCGGTTACCCGCAGTCTCTCCGAGGCACGACTTGTCATGAACCGCGACGACCGCGGTCTTACCTGGGGTATCGGCGTCCACCCAGCGGTCGCGACTGCGCGTGCGGAGTACAACCCAGAAGTGTTTCGTCAGCTCCTTCCTCGGTTTGCGCTTGTGGGAGAGGTCGGTCTGGACCGTCGCGGCGCTCGCGACGAGCAAGAGCAAATACTCAGTGACGTCCTCGACGCCTGCGACGGCAAGCCAGTCATGATCTCCATCCACTCCACCGGGCGCACACGCGAAGTCCTCGACCTGGTGAAGCAACGCGCCCATCCCGGCGTCATTCTCCACTGGTTTCTTGGTACGTCTAGCGAGTTGACTGAGGCAATGAGACTTGGGACCTACTTCTCGGTGAACAGCGCGATGAGTGACGCTCTGCTAACGGCTATGCCTCGTGACCGAGTGCTGCCCGAGACCGACTTCCCGGCACGGCAGGTACGTGCGCGGACACCCGGTGAGACGACCGCATTGGAGAAACGCCTTGCTACCCTGTGGCGGGCTTCGAACCAGGAAACTCGCCATCAGCTTTGGACGAATCTGAAGCGCCTCGCTGTCGTGACCGGCGCTATCGACGTAGTGTCCGAGTCGCTAGCCGACACCCTTCTGACCGTCTGAGGCGAGGGCCTACCGGGGCTCCACTACCGCAGGGTCGGAGTCGTGACAGCGCCCTCCGCGCGCTCCCGGCGCTCAACGAAGCCGCCACCTCTCAGCACGCCGCAGGGGCTGAAGGCTTCCCACATGCGGGTCGCGCCCGGGCCCCTTCGGAGCCTTCCAAATGTCGACACCTCGGCGTACCCTGGAAGGCGAGGCGGATTTCTCCTTACCTTTGGGCCGCTCGCGGCAGACCTTCGGGTCACTCTCCACGCACCGTCTCGACAATGACTCGCGTGTTGAGAGGAGCCCATCATGATCCGCCTACTGTGGACAGCCAGCGCCGAGGTTCGCTACTTCCTGCGCCGCTACATGCCGAGCAATGTCCTGCTCGACCTGATCCGCACCCGGAAGGGACTGAAGTGGGGCGTGCCAGCGATGCTTCTTGCCGGCCCCTACCTGGCCGTCGCCTTCTGGTGCACCACGCTCATCGAGAGTGGCGGCCCGGGGTGGCTCCACCTCGTAGTCCTGCTCTGCATCTGGAACGCTCTCAAGATGCTGGCCATCGGCCCTGTGAGCGTCGTTCTCCTCACGAAAGCTCGCGCCCGTGCGTACCGCGCGCAGCGGCAGGAACGCTCCGATATGACACTGCGCGAACTCACTCGAAGCCCTCGCTGAGTTCAAGTGCCAGGCGGCCTGTGCCGACCCGGCGCGCTACAGCGTGCGCGTCGGAGCAGGCGAAGGTGGGCGGACCTGCTCCATGTCGAGTCGCTCTCGTGACACCTGGCCTGGTCCAACCAGACTCGCGAGGTCCGAAGTATCCGCCACCAGGGACGCTATGCCATCGCGCAGCAAACGATGCGGCCCAACGCTCGCGGCACTCGTGACCGGGCCAGGGACGGCTCCGACACGTCGGCCGAGTTCGGCGGCTCGCTGGGCAACCACAAGTGAACCTGACCGACCGCCTGCCTCGACGATGACCGTCGCAGAGGACAGCGCAGCCATCAGCCGGGCGCGGGCGATGACCCGGTGCCGAGACGGAACGGCGCCGGGCGGAACCTCGCTTGCAAGAAGACCGACATCAGCGACGCGATCAAGCAGGTCGCGATGGCCGACGGGGTACGGACGATCGACTCCGTTGGCGAGGATGGCGATCGTGTCGCCACCCGCCGCGAGGGCTGCCAGATGTGACGCGCCTTCGATCCCGTAGGCGCCTCCCGCAACGACAACTCGTTCGTCTGCGGCAACGGAACTGGCGAGTTCCCGAGCTACGTAGTCGCCGTAGGACGTGCATGCCCGAGCGCCGGCGATCGTGACGAAATCGCTCATCGGACGGGAGAGGAAGGATGACGCGCCGCGAGTCCACAGCAGGTAGGGCGCAACTTCACCAAGATCGTCGACGGCGGTAGGCCAGTCGCTATCGCCTGGGACGAGTGCTCGAACTCCCGATTGCTGCACCTGGTCGATACGCGCGGCGAGTTCCTTCGCGTCTGGCACGCTGAGGTGGTCGCGCCAGACCTGCGCGTCCACAGGGCTCAGCCCGACTACTGCACCGTCGTGTTCAGCGAGCCAAAGCGTTTGAACTGCGCCGAGCCGGGCCAAGATGCGTCCTGTCACCGGGTCATTGGGCTCGACGAGCATCGACAGCACCATCCTCGCAGTGCGCTCATCGCTCGCGACATCACTCAAGCTGGCCATCATCGGTTCCTCTCGGCGCTCGTTACCGACGAGGTGCGCAGAGCGCTACCGACGGATCAGCAACTCGGAACCGCAGCTAGGAGTCATCGCTCGCTTCGTCCACGATGAGTCCGGCCTCGACCAGCGCCGCACGTACGGCCTTACGATCCACGCCCATCCGGCGACCGATCGCGCGCATCGAGACGCCCGCTCGGGCGAGTCGCACCGCCTCCGCCTTCTCGTCGATCCCCAGCCCCGGGCGGCGGCTAGGCACGTTGCGGCGACGCAGGTGCGCGAACACCGTGGCGCGATGGATGCCATACCTCTCGGCGAGTGCCTTGACGCTCATCCCTGCCAGGTAGTCGCCGACGAGCGCGTCCACCTCAGCGGCGGTGAGGAAAGTTTGAGCCGTCTCGACAGTCCTCACAACGGGGCCACGATCGTCCTTCGGAGCGGTATCCTGGGGGCGTCGAGAGACCTCGTAGACCCCACGGTCTAGGCGGTTGACCAGGGTCTTTGTCTTGGGGGCGGAGTTGCCGAACGTACTACTCAGGCACCCACAGACGGGTCAGGTGTGAACTTTCGACCAAGGGACCACCCTTGGAGGAAGTTCGCACCTGGCCCTATTTCTTTGCCTCGGCGGCCCACCAGGGAAAAGCATGGCGAGGGCCACACTTGCTCGGCGTGCTTACCGAGGCACGGAGACGCCCGCCGGAATCTCTAAGCGAGCGAGAGGAAGAGCTTCTCCAGCTCGTCGATGCGCTCGCCGTCGCCCGGCTCCTCGGCTAGGCACTCCTTCAGGGCACCGGCGACCACCAGGAAGCCAGCCCGGTCGACGGCCTTCGACACTGCGGAGAGCTGCTGCACGACGTCGCGGCAGTGGGCCTCGTCCTCGACCGCAGCGATGACGGCTGCCAGCTGGCCGTGCGCGCGCCGCAGCCGATTCACGATCTTGCGCTTCGCCTCCGGGTCGTGCGCCGCGACGATGTCTGGGCTGATGCTCATCGGATTCCTCCTGGGTTGACATCCACCATACTCCCCAGGGTATAGTTTGGATACCCCCCGGGGTATTCAACCTTCATCGACACCGCCAGGAGGGCGAGATGTGCAGAGCCGCGAAGTGCAACATCTGCGGGAAGACGACCTGGGCTGGCTGCGGCCAGCACGTGAACGACGTGCGCCGCACGGTCCCGGCATCCGACTGGTGCCCCGGCCGGCACACGCAGCGCGACATCGATGAGGCGAAGGCCTCGCGACCCGGCTTCCTCGCGCGCCTGTTCGGCCGCTGATCCACTGACGAGAGGACATCACCATGTGCGCACGCATCACCTGCGACCGCTGCGGCAAGCCGAGCTGGGCCGGATGCGGCCAGCACGTCGAGGAGGCCCTCGGGGGCGTCCCGGCGGCCGACCGCTGCCACTGCTGACGACTACAACGACGACGACGAACAAGGAGAGCATCATGCTGCTGGAGCGCATCTACGACGAGGACCTCGCACAGGCGAGTTACGTCATCGGTTGCCAGGCGACCGGCGAGGCGATCGTGATCGACCCCCGCCGCGACGTCGACGAGTACATGCGACTGGCCGACAAGCACGGCCTGCGCATCGCGCACGTCACCGAGACCCATATCCACGCCGACTACCTCTCAGGCACCCGCGAGTTCGCGGCGCGCACCGGTGCCCGCATGCACGTCTCCGACGAGGGCGGACCCGACTGGACCTACGGCACCGGCTTCGACGACGCCGACCGGATGCACGACGGCGACGAGATCGTCGTCGGCAACGTGACGCTGCGAGCGGTGCACACCCCCGGCCACACGCCCGAACACCTGTCGTTCCTCGTGACCGACGGCGCGCAGGCCCAGGAGCCGGGCTTCATGCTCACCGGCGACTTCGTGTTCGTCGGCGACGTCGGCCGACCGGACCTGCTCGACGAGGCGGCCGGCGGCGTCGACACCCGCTTCGAGGGCGCTCACCAACTCTTCGCGAGCCTGCGCGACCGCTTCCTGACACTGCCCGACTACGTCCAGGTGCTGCCAGCGCACGGTGCCGGCAGCGCGTGCGGCAAGTCGCTCGGCGCGATCGCGGCGACGACCGTCGGCTACGAGCGCGCCTTCTCGTGGTGGGCTCCCTACCTCGCCGCCGACGACGAGCAAGGCTTCGTCGACGAGCTACTCTCCGGCCAGCCCGACGCCCACGCGTACTTCGCCCGAATGAAGTCCCAGAACCGCACCGGCCCCGCGGTGCTCCACCCCCGCGCACCGCTCCCCGAGCGGTCCACTGCGGAGGTGCAGCACCTCCTGGAGCGCGACCTCGCGATCCTGGTGGACACTCGGGACCGCCGGCAGGTGCACGACGGCACCGTGGTCGGTTCCCTCAACATCCCGGGCGCAGCGAAGGCCGCGACCTACGGGGCGTGGGTCTACGATCCGGAGGCGGAGCACCGGCCGCTCGTTCTCCTCGCGGACGACCGCGAGGAGGCGGAGCGGATGCGCGACCACCTCGTGCGGGTCGGCATCGACGCCGTCGACGGTTTCATCCGCTCCCTCGACGGGCTCGAGCTGGTGCAGCCCCGACTGCTGCAGCCGGAGGAGCTCGACGGCCTCGCCGACGTGAACCTGGTCGACGTGCGCGGCAGCTCCGAGCACGCCGACGGGCACATCCCCGGCTCCGCGCACCTCAGCGGCGGCCGCGCGCTGTGGCACCTCGACGAGTTGCCCGCGGACGGCACCGTCGTGACGTACTGCCAGAGCGGCGTGCGCAACAGCGTCGTCGCCAGCGCACTGCGCCGGGCCGGCGTCGACGTCGTCGAGCTCGACGGCTCCTACCTCGGGTGGCTCCAGACAACCGGGCGCGAGCCGGCGACCAGCTGACCGCCGAGGATCGAGGCGCCCGATGACGCCGACCGCCACCATCGCCGTTCTTGCGCTCGCCCTGCTGGTCGGCATCAGCCTCGGCCTGCTGGGCGGCGGCGGCTCGATCCTCGCCGTGCCCGTCCTGACCGCCGTCGGCGGCGTGGAGCCGCGAGCCGCCATCGCGTCGTCACTGCTCATCGTCGGCACGACGAGCGCCCTCGGACTGCTGCAGCACGCTCGCGCGGGCCGCGTGCGCTGGCGTGTCGGCGTAGTCTTCGGAGCGGCCGGTGTTGTCGGCGCGCTCGTCGGCGGGCTGCTCGGCCGCACGCTGCCCCCAGGCGTGCTCATGGTGCTGCTCGCCGGCACGATGATCGCCGCCGCGGTGGCGATGCTTCGCCGGCGCCCGCGTCACGACCGGGCGGAGCCCGCTCGGCCGCGCATCGCCCTCGTCCTCGTGCTCGGAACGGTTGTCGGCTCACTCGCCGGGCTGGTCGGCGCGGGGGGCGGCTTCCTCATCGTCCCCGCGCTGATCCTGCTCGCCGGCCTGCCCGCGTCGGCCGCGATCGGCACATCCTTGCTCGTCATCGCGATGCAATCGCTCGCCGGGCTCGCGGCCCAACCAGCACTCCCCGACATCCCCTGGGCGCTGGTGCTGCCGTTCACCGCAATCGCCGTGGCGGGCTCCTTCCTCGGCTCGGCGCTCACCGGCCGCATCCCCGAACGGGCACTGCGCACCGGATTCGCGGTGCTCGTGCTCAGCGTGGCCGTCGCGCTGCTCGTGCAGCAGCTCGCGCTCCACCTCCCGCTCACCTGAACGACACCGCTCACCGGAGAACACCATGACCAGAACCCAGCTCGCCGGCCTCGCCGGCCTCGCGCTCGCCGCCGTCACGACAGGCTGCGCATCGACGCCCCCTGGCAGCGTCGCAGCTCCAGCGGACGCCGTCGTCATCGACGTGCGCACCGCGCCCGAGTTGGCATCCGGTCACCTCGACGGCGCGGTCCTCCTCGACGTGTCGAACGGCGACCTCGCCGCGGCACTGCCCTCGCTCGACCCTGATGCGCCCTACTTCGTCCACTGCAGGTCCGGCAGCCGGTCAGCACAGGCGGTCGCGCTCATGCGCGAGGCCGGCTTCGCGGACGTCACCGACCTCGGCGCGCTCAAGAGCGCGTCAGCGGCGACCGGCCTCGCAATCGGGCGCTGACGCCGGCCCATCCGACCAACACGTATCCAAGGAGCAAGCCCGAACATGACCACCCGTGACATCACCCTCGAAACGATCGACTCGACCATCGCCGGCGACGGCATGGTGCTCCTCGACTTCTGGGCGGCATGGTGCGGCCCCTGCCGCAGCTTCGCGCCCGTCTTCGACCGAGCTGCCGCGTCGAACACCGACATCGTGTTCGGTAAGGTCGACACCGAGGACCAGCAGCAGCTGGCCGCGGCGTTCCGCATCACCTCCATCCCGACGCTCATGGCCTTCCGCGACGGGATCCTCGTCTTCTCGCAGCCCGGCGCGCTGGGCCAGGCCCAGCTCGACAGCCTCATCGCCGGCGTCCGCGCGCTCGACATGGACGACGTGCGCCGCCAGGTCGCCGAGCAGCGCGCAGCCGCCGAGGCGCCGTGACTTCCCGCCGCCGCGCCCCGGTCTGCGCTCCGGGAAGCATCGAACGCGTCGTGCAGGCCGCTGTCGGCGCGCTGACCGGCGCTTTCGCGCTCAGCAACCTGCACGACGCGCCGCTCGCCATCGCCGCCACGCTCGGCGCTGCGCTCCTCCTCACCGGCGCAGTCCGCGGCTGGTGCCCGGCATCGCTGCTCGCGCGAGTCAGTGCCACCGCCGCAGAGCACAACACGCTGGGCATCCCGGAAGCCCGCCAGCCGCTCGACCAGCGAGGCCCCCGCTAGAGCGCAGGCTTCAGCCGCCCCCTCGTGCTGCCTCGCCGATTGCTAGTCGTCGAGGACGTGTCGTGGGCCGTCGGTTCCGATGGTGAGGGCTCCGGCGCAGTGCGCCGAGACGCACTCGCGCCAACGCCGGGGCGAGCTCGCGTGCAGATCGGCCCGCCAGCGCGGCCGAGCAGGATCAGTTCATCGGCCACGATCCGATGCCGTCACCGCATCCGCTCCGGCTGGCGGTGCGGATGCTGCGCGATGTCCGCGGCGCGCCAGCGCGATCGTCCAGGCGACGCTGGCGAGGAGCAGTAGCCCGCCGGCCGCATTCCACGCGACGTCATGCGGCAGCAGCTCCCCTGCCTCAGCTCGCGCGGCGCGCGGCATGCAATGGGGGACGGCATCGACATGCGCCCAGGGTTGCACGGGTACGGATCCTGGCTATCGGCGGAGGCTCTGATCCCCATGGCGCCCGAGGCTTTCTGCGCTCGTCCGGACGTCCTTAACACTCCCGGCTCCGACACCACGTCCAAGACGCTCCACCGCGGATCGGAGAGCGATGGCGCGGCATGCGCCGGTGCGACACGGTCTCTTTGAAGCGACTCGATCGCCGGTCCGGGCCGCGGCGTCCTGCCGCTCCGGTGACGGCTCCCTCCGCCGGGGAGCTCAGCGCACTTGGCTTACCGCCGCGCCGCCGGCGGGACGCATGACGTCCGGCTTCTCGGTACCAGCGCGCGCAGAAGAGCGCCACGATCGCGGCCTCGATCAGCTGCCATGAGCTGCGCGCCGGCTGCACGTCACCGACGGATGAGGTGAGGCGCTCGATGCGGTGTCGAGTCGAGGCCGATGGCCGCGGTTGTCAGGAGGTAGCCCGCGAGGAGCAGGTGGGCGTGGACCGCCACGTGCACCAGCGAACCGGACTGCATCCAGCCGACCAGGGGTGTCGAATAGATCTGCCACAGTCCGCCGGCATTGAGACACGCTGCGGTGACGGCTCGCGTGTCGCCTCTCGCCTGGATGGACAGACGCGGGTCGGCGGGCGCCGCCCTCGCTCATCCACTCTTGTTCTCGAATACTCCTGGGGGTATAGTTGGATGCATCAGCGGGGACCGCGGATCGTGCCGGCACAAGCCTTCGGCCGACTCCCGCCCGCCCCGAGTCGCTTGGAGCAAGTCATGAGCTACGGCATCACCACGACAGTCGCCCTCCCCTTCGACGAAACGGTCACCGCGATCCGCGCGGCGCTCGCCACGCAGGGATTCGGCGTGCTGACCGAGATCGACATGGCGGCGACGCTCAAGGCGAAGCTCGATGTCGACATGCCCCCGCAGGTGATCCTGGGCGCGTGCAATCCTCCGCTCGCGCTCCGCGCGCTCCAGGCGGAGGAGTCCATCGGACTGCTACTCCCCTGCAACGTCACGGTGCGCGACGCCGGCGACGGTACGTCGGTCGTCGAGGCGCTCGACCCGAAGGTCATGGTCGGCGTCACCGGGAACGAGGCGCTGCGAGCGGTCGCAGACGAAGCGGCGGACCGCCTGGGCGCAGCGCTGGCCGAAGTCGGCAGCGGCAACGAGTGACGGCGCGACTGCGCCTTAAGCACGAGAACGGGGAGGTCGAAGCATGTTGATGGGCAACTGGAGCGGCATGGGCAACTGGAGCGGCATGGGCAACTGGGGCGGCATGGGCCCCGGAATGGGGTGGGTGTTCCTGCTCTTGATGATCGCGGGCATCGCGGCGCTCGTCGTCCTGACGGTGCGGCTCGCGACCGGCGGTCTGAACCGCGGAGGCCACCGGCCACCGGAGCCGCGAGGCGGATCGGCGCGCGCCATTCTCGACGAGCGCTACGCGCGTGGCGAGATCGACCACGCTGAGTACGACGAGCGAGTCGCACGCCTGCGCGACGCTCCTTGATGGAGCCGATCACCCGCCGCCAGGCTCTGCTGCTGGGCGCCTGCGGCGCCGCGGGCGTGGTAGTCGGTGGGCTCGGGCTCAGCAGCACGGGTCTGCCCTGGACCTCGCCCGATGCAACGCCCTCCGGGCCGCTGGCCGAGCCGAGCTCGCTGCGAAGCCGCGGGGGCGTGCTCCGCACCGAGCTGGTCGCCGCGGAGCACGAGAACGAGATAGCCGGCCGTAGGGCGCTCGTGCTCGGCTACAACGGCAGCGTCCCGGCCTCGACGTGGCGCGTGCGCCCGGGCGACCGCATCGAGGTCCGCCTCGAGAACCGTCTTCGCGAGCCGACCAATCTCCACACGCATGGGCTCCACGTCTCCCCGACAGGGAACGGAGACAATCCCCTCATCAGCCTCGCACCCGGCGAGGTGTTCGACTACCGCTTCGACCTTCCTCCCGACCACCCCAGCGGCGTGTTCTGGTATCACCCCCACCACCACGGCAACGTCGCCGATCAGATCTTCGGCGGCCTCTTCGGTGCCATCGTGGTCGAAGGCGACGCGCTCCCGGTCGCCCGCGAGCGGGTGCTCGTGATCTCGGACATCTCGTTCGCCGGCGGAGCCGTCGCTGCCGCTTCGGAGGCAGATCGCATGATGGGCCGGGAGGGCGACTTCCTGATGGTCAACGGTCAACTGCTGCCCGAGATCGTCGCGCGGCCGCGGGAGCGGGAGCGCTGGCGGATCGTCAATGCCTGCACGGCGCGCTACCTCCGACTCGCGCTGCCTGGTCAGCGGCTGGAGCTCCTGGGCATCGACTCCGGGCACGAACCGCGGCCCCGCGCCGTCGATGAGGTCCTGCTGGCTCCCGGCAACAGGGCGGATCTCCTGGTGACGATGCAGGCCGGAAGTGCCCAGCTGCGCACACTCGGCTACGACCGGGGCGCCGCCATGATGGGCGGGATGATGGCCGGCGGGGGCAGCTCCTCCGGCCCGGCGCTGCTCGCCTTCGTCGAAGTTCGCGGGCCCGACGCCGCGGTGCTGCCCGCCGTGCCCCCGCGCGCGCCCGACGCCGACCTGCGCTCCCGCACTCCCGACGCGCTGCGCGAGATCTCCTTCACCATGACCATGGGGATGGGCATGCCGCAGCAGGGCGGGATGATGGCCCTGGGTTTCGACGGGCGCGCATTCGACGCGGGGCGCATCGATCAGCGCGTCGGCGCGGAGACCGTGGAGGAGTGGACGATCCGCAACCCCACGCCGATGGATCATCCGTTCCACCTGCACGTCTGGCCGATGCAGCTGATCCAGGTGAACGGATCGGCGATCGACGGCACCCAGTGGCGGGACGTCGTGAACGTCCCGGCTCAGGGCTCGGTCGTGGTGCGCATCGACTTCGCACGGTTCACGGGCCTCACGGTCTACCACTGCCACATCCTCGATCACGAGGACCTAGGGATGATGGGAACGGTCAAGGCTGCATGAGCGGCGGCCAGCTGCTGGACACCGAGGTTCGCTACCTCACCGAAGACGACGAGTCGATCGATAGCCGGAGCGTTCGACCAGTTCAAGTCCGGTGGGCGACGGACCTATTTCCGTCCCCACTCTCCAATCAGTCACTTGCGTGGGCTCCCTCATCAGCGCCTGCCCAGCACGCTTACAGGGCACCGAGGCCAGCTCTCGAGCGTGCAGCCCTTCGCGGGGTACCCTCAGCGCATGCCATGCCCATGACCCCCCCCGCCGAACTGGCTGCACAACTCGGCCACGATGACGACGGGCGCGCAATCCGCGCCTTCTTCGTTACCCGACGACGGACGCGGGCACTTCAGCACACATCCCCTGCAAGCTGACGCCCGAGCAGGCCGAACGGGTGCGCGAGCGCTACGTCGCAAGGGCTGTCTGCTGTCGATGCCGCGCGGTGAGATAGAGCCGGTGCGCGGTGATGACGACCGCGAGCCAGCCCACTCCCAACATCCATGCGACGAGCACGTCGGTGAACCAGTGGTGGCCGAGGTAGATGCGGCTGATGCCGATGCTGACGGCGAACACCACGGCCACGGCGATGGTCGCGACCTGGACGACACGGCTCGACTGCCGCAGGAGCAGCATGTAGGCGATCGCGCACGCAATCGCTGTGGCGTTGAGCGTGTGCCCACTTGGGAACGAGGGCGAATGCTCGAACGGTGGCACGGCGTCGTTGAACCCCGGCCGCACCCGCGCGACGAGTCCCTTGCCGACGACCGTCATCAGCAGCGATCCCACGCCCGCGGCCCCGATGATCAGAACCGGCGCCCAGTTGCGGCGACGCAGCGTCAGCACGACGATGGCGAGCACGGCGATGATCGGCATCACGATCACGCCGCCGATGTTCGTGTACCACGTCACCGCCGTATCGAGCCACGGCGACCTAACCGTCACGAACGCCGCGAGCACCGGACGGTCCAAGCCTGCGACGCCGTCGGATTCTGTCACCGCGTCGTAGACCCAGGCCGCCGCGAGCGTCGCGAGCGCTGCGACCACCGCGCCGACCGCCAGGATGAGGACGAGAGCCGCGTGAGGCCCGAGCAGCTCGCTCAGGCGGTGGACCATCAAAGCGCCGACCCGGCCGGCGCGCGACGGCCAACGGGTCAGATCCTTCGTGCCCAGGTGGCGCTCGACCTCGACTTCCGCGTCGGGACCCGTCTGCTTCGGGTCCTCGCGATCCCGCTGCATCGATGCTCCTGTCCGCCGGCCTGGAGCGATCCTGGCACGGCGTTCCCGATCGAGCACGCCTGCGGCGCTCGCACCTGAGAGCGCTCTCAGGTGGTCTCAGAGTCGCCACAGTGCCGGACCGGGAGTCTCATCACATCGACTCGATCACCGGGTCGGCCCGGACCGGCAAGGGTTCGGAAACCGAACAGGAGCACACCATGAAGAACCTCAAGAAGAAGGCAGCCGTGACCGGCATCATCGCCACGACGCTCGCCTTCGGTGGAGCCGGCCTCGCCATGGCGGCGAACCCCGACAGCACGCAGCCGTCGTCCTCGGCGACCGACGAGCAGGAACCGTCGTACACGGGCACCGTGCAGGCGCCGCAGGACGCGACCTCCCCCGACGGCACCGACACGGAGCTGTCCGAGGCCGACGAGGCCGCGAGCCTGCAGAGCCTCGCCACGGTCACGCCCGAGGAGGCGACGGCAGCAGCGCTCGCAGCGGTGCCCGGCACCGCCGGCGACGCGACGCTCGAGGACGAGAACGGCTACGTCGTCTACGAGGTCCAGGTGACCGCGGCCGACGGCTCCGTGATCGAGGTCAAGGTCGACGCCGGCGACGCGAGCGTGCTCGCGCAGGAGGCTGACGAGCCCGAGTGCACCGACGAGGCCACCGAGAACGGCACCGAGCAGCAGGACGAGACGGGCGAGAACGGCGCCGAAGACCCCAACACCTGACCCCCGACCACCGCCGGCGGAGCAACGCGCTCCGCCGGCGCTGTCGCACGCTCAGCGTCAGTCCGATGAATCAGGAGAATCACACGTGCCCGACGTCTTCCTCGCAGGCCTGCTCGACCCGGTCTCGCTCCTCACCGGAGCAGGGCCGTGGGTGCTGCTCGCCCTCGCCGCCATCATCTTCGTCGAGACGGGACTGCTGTTCCCCTTCCTGCCGGGCGACAGCCTGCTGTTCGCCGCCGGACTGCTGAGCCCGCAGCTCGGCCTTCCCATCCCGCTCGTGCTGGTCGTCGCGGCGGCCGCAGCCATTGCCGGCGATCAGATCGGCTACCTGCTGGGTCGGCGCTACGGTCGGCGGCTGTTCTCGCCTGACGCGAGGATCCTCAAGTCCTCATATCTCGAGCAGGCGGACGCGTTCTTCCTCAAGCACGGCGCGAGAGCGCTCGTGCTGGCTCGCTTCGTGCCGATCGCGCGCACCTTCGTTCCACCGGTCGTGGGAATGTCCCGCCTGCCGTACCGCACCTTCGTCCTCTGGAACGTGCTCGGGGCGGTCGCGTGGGTCGCGATCGCCGTGCTCGCCGGGCGGTGGCTCGGCGGCGTGCCGCGGGTCGCGCACAACGTCGACGCCATCGCCCTTGCGGTCGTCGCGATCTCTGTCGTCCCGCTGGTGATCGAGGTGGTGCGCGCTCGCCGAGCGGCACGCCTGCGCGACGCGGACTGAACGACCACGGGAGTGGAGCGCGGCAGTCACAATGGAACGCATGCGGGTGCTGCTTGTGGAGGACGAACGACGGCTGGCCGAGGCGGTCCGACACGGGCTGATCGCCGAGGCGTTCAGCGTCGACTGGGCCGACAACGGCATCGACGGACTGTGGAAGGCCAAGGAGCAGCAGTACGACGTCGTGGTGCTGGACATCATGCTGCCGGGCCTCAACGGCTACAAGGTGTGCGAGGGCATGCGCGCAGCCGGCATCTGGACGCCCGTGCTGATGCTGACGGCGAAGGACGGAGAATACGACCAGGCGGATGCCTTCGACCTGGGTGCCGACGACTACCTGATCAAGCCGTGCTCGTTCATCGTGCTCGTCGCGAGGCTGCGAGCGCTCGTGCGCCGCGGCGCGCCGGAGCGGCCGGTCGCGCTCAGCGTGGGCGACCTTTCGCTGGATCCGGTGCGCCACCGCGTCGAGCGCGGCGGGACGGAGATCGCGCTCACGCCGCGGGAGTTCGGGCTGCTCGAGTTCTTGATGCGGCACCCCGGCGAGGTCGCCACGAAGACGCAGATCGTGGAGGCGGTCTGGGACGCGGCCTACGAGGGCGACCACAACGTGGTGGAGGTCTACATCGGCTACCTGAGGAAGAAGATTGACCAGCCGTTCGGACGCACATCGATCAGGACGGTGCGCGGTGTCGGCTATCGACTCATAGCTCGGGACTGACCTCTCGAGTCCGGGTCCGTCCGCGTCGTCACGCCCGGCGTCACGCCTCGCGCTGCCGCGGCAGCGTGACGCGCAGCGCAGCTCCGGTGCCGCTGTCGACGACCTCGACCTTGCCGCCGTGAGCGAGCACGATCTCCTTGACGATCGCGAGGCCGAGTCCGGTGCCGCCCTCGTCGCGGGCCCTGCTCTCGTCCAGCCGCACGAAGCGGTCGAACACGCGCTCCCGGTCGGCGGCGGGGATGCCCGGCCCGTCGTCGCGCACTTCGATGACGGCAATGCCGTCCTCGGCTCGCACACTCAGCGCCACCACCTCGCGCGCGTGCCGCACGGCATTGTCGACGAGGTTCCGGACGGCCTGGGCCAGCTGAGGCGACGACCCAGAGACGCGCACCGCCTCGATCCTCGCCTCGACCGTCAAGGCGGTGGTGGAGCGGATGCGGTCGCGCTCGGCCGCGAGCAGATCGTCGAGGTCGACGTCATGCTGCTCTCGGGCGAGCCCCCGCTCGTCAGCTCGGGCGAGCAGCAGCAGCCCGTTCACGAGCCGCTCCATCCGTGTCGCCTCCTCGACGAAAGCCTCCGCGGCGGTCCCAGAGAGCGCCCCGTCGGGATGGGCGACGACCGTCTCCCCCATCGCCTTGATCGTGGCGATCGGGCTGCGCAGCTCGTGGCTGGCGTCGGCGACGAACCGCCGCTGCGAGAGCTGAGCCGCCTCCAGCCGCCCCAGCATCCCATTCATCGTCACGGCCAGCCGGCCGATCTCGTCCTGCGCCGCGGGGACGGGCACGCGCTCGGTCAACTGCCGTCCGCCGATCGCGGCCACCTTCGCACGGATGGCCTCCACCGGCTGCAGCGAGCGACCAACGAGCCAGTACGTCGAGACAGCGACGACGAGCACAAGGATGGGGTAGCCGATCGCCAGCAGCGGCAGCACTGCGGCCGTGCTCTCGTCCACCGACTCGAGCGACTGCGCGACGAGGACGGTGTACGTCCCGGTCGGCGTCCCGATGGCGGCGCGCGCGACTCGGTACGCCTCTTCCTCCTCCACCGGCAGCGTCGCATCGTCCCAGACGATCCCGTCGGCGGGGTCGAGGGGCTGGCCGAGCGCAGGCTCACCTTCCAGGTCGGCCGACTGGCTCGCCACGTCGCCGTCGGCGGTGAGGATCTGCACGACCGTGCCCTGGCGCGACGCGCTCTGCGCGGTCGACCCTAGCGACCGCGCCAGCGCGTCGGCGCTCGTTCCAGCCGGGATCGCCTCGAGCTCGACGAAGACCTCCTCGGCGCGGTCCTGCACCGACGCCTCGACACTCGCGCTCAACGAGCGCCGCAGCAGCAGTACGAGCGCCGCCGAACCCAGCGCGAGCGCGACGGCGACGATGATGGTGGCGGCCAGCGCTGCTCGGGCTCGAACCCCGATGACGCCGCGCAGCGGCTCCGGCGCGCGAGACGAGCTCGTGCTGGTGCCGTGATTCATCGCTCCGCCCTTGCCATGGCCGAACGATATCCCAGCCGATTCAGCGGTGTGCTCGCGCCTGAGAGCGCTCTCAGGTGGCCAGGTCGGCCCGGATCGGCAGCGGTCCGCCGTGCCGCTCAGCCAATGGACGCGGGCACCTCGTAGTCGGTTGCGGCTAGGTCCAGCTGATCCGGTCCCGAATCGGCGTCGACGATCGAGACGGCGCTCGGACGTCAGACTGCTGAACCTGGGCGATGCTCATAGCCACGTCCTTCGCCTCCGGTGCGCTGAAACGGGCGCGCCAGACCTGCGCATCCACGGCGAGGCGCACCACCGCTCCATCGCGTTCGGCGAGCGGCTCAACAGCTCCGAGGCGAGCCAGGATGCGGCCCATCACCGGATCGTTGGGTTCGACGAGCATAGACCGCGCCATTCGCGCCGTTCGTTCGTCGGTCGCCAGTTCACTCAAGCTCGGCATCGTCGGTTCCTCTCGGCGTTCGTCACCGACGACGTGCGCCGACAGCCCTGGGGGATCAGCGGCGCGGAGGTGCGTTATGAACCGTCGCTGGCGTCGTCCATGATGAGCCCAGCCTCGACCAGCGCCGCTCGCACGGCCGTGCGGTGGACACCCATCCGGCGACCGATCGCCCGCATCGAGACTCCCGCTCGCGCAAGGCGCACGGCCTCCGCTTTCTCATCAATGCCGAGCCCGGGCCGACGGCTCGGTACGTTGCGACGACGGAGGTGGGAGAACACCGTGGCACGATGAATCCCGTACCGCTCGGCGAGCGCCTGGACGCCCGCACCTGCCAGGTAGTCGCCGACCAGAGCGTCCACCTCAGCAGCGGTCAGAAAAGTTTGAGCCGTCTCGACAGTCCTCACGACTGGCCCCCGATCGTCCCTCGGAGCGCTACTCCAGGGACGGCGCGAGACCTCGTAGACCCCACGATTCATGCGGTTGACTAGGGTCTTTGTCTTCGGGGAGGAGTTGCCGAACGTGCTACCCAGGCACCCCGAACGAGAGGCCCCGTGATCGCAGGATCATGGGGCCTCTGTCATACCTTGGGCGCATCCGCGGTGGGGGCAGTCGTCCCACCCACCGCAGCCGAGTATCGGCTGAGGACCCTGGGCCAACCGCGGTCGTACTCCTGGCGCGCAGCCACGGCGTCTGCGAACCGCTCCCATCCTGCGTGCTCGAGCACCACGAGGGTCTGGTCCCCGACCGCGGTGAACTCGACCGATACCTGGCTGGCCTGCTCGGGGTCGTGCCCGGGGTGCCAGTCGATCGCGAGTCGCTTCGGCGGCACCCACGGCGAGCATACCGACAGCGTCGGCAACCACTGGTGGTACCAGATGCAGCCCTCGGACTGGTACGCACACCAGCTTCCAATAACCATCGGCCCGCGCATCATCAAGCCCCAAGACCCGCGCATCATCAAGCCCCAAGAGTGGTAGTCAGGCCTCGGCGTACTGATACACTTGAGTCATACCACCCGGCCCCTCAGGGGCCGGGTTTTCTCGTCTTGGAGAGTTGACCATTCGTTCAACATCCGCGCCGGTTAAGCGTCCAGTGTGTGCCAATGCCCGGCGTGTGCGGTTCAACTCCGCAAAGTATGCCGTCACCCATGTTTGCTCGCCGAGCAGTGGCTCAAAGAGATCCCACCGCGTGAGGATGATTTGGGGCCTCTGTCATGCCTCGGGCGCATCTGCGGTGGGCGCAGTCTTCCCACCCACCGCAGCCGAGTATCGGCTGAGGACCTCGGGCCAACCGCGGTCGTACTCCTGGCGCGCGGCCACGGCGTCTGCGAACCGCTCCCACCCTGCGTGCTCGAGCACCACGAGAGTCTGGTCCCCGACCGCAGTGAACTCGACCGAAACCTCGCTGGCCTGCTCAGGGTCGTGCCCGGGGTGCCACGTGATGGCGAGTCGCTTCGGCGGCACCCACTCGGTCACCTCGCCCCAGGGCGAGGTCGTGCCGTCCGGTGCGGTCTCTACGAGGACACCGTCGACGAAGGCGACGGTCGCACCGGTCCCGGAGATGCTGAGTGAGTCGAGCGGCCACCAAGCGCCGATGCGCTCAGTGAACACTGCGAACGCGGTGGCGGGGTCGGCGTGCACGACGATTTCGCGGTGGATGGGTGGCAGGCTGCTCATGTCTCCTCCTGGTGGTCGGATTCGCGTTCTGCGATCACTCGTTCCGTTTCGGCTGCGAAGTCACCCAGCGCTGTATCCCACATGTCGACAAGCCACCGCTGAGCGAGGTCGAGGCCGCCGGGGGCGAGTGCGTAGAGGTTGCGGGTGCCGACGCTGTGATGCTCGACGAGACCGGCGCTCTGGAGCACCCGAAGGTGCTTGCTCACGCCGGGGCGACCGACCGGCAGTCGGTCGGCGAGTTCGCCGACGGGAAGCGGCCGCTCGCGCAGCGCCTCCACGATGCGTCGCCGCATCGGTTCGCCCAATGCGTCGAAGACGACTTCGGCTGATCCAGTACTGCTCATAACCGTTACTCTACGGCAACGGTTACTTGCAAGCAACCGTTGCTGTGGAGTAACCAATCGGCTCGAGTCCGACGGAATCGACGGCCGGGTTCACTGCAGTGCACTCAGCACTCGCACGTGATCGCTCCCAGCGGTGCGGTCAGCGGGTCGGGGGTGCGGGTGATCGGCCCGGAGTCGTCCTCGATGGGCAGTCCCTCGCGTGCCCAGTACTCGAAGCCTCCGATCATCTCCTTGACGCTGAATCCGAGCTTCGCGAATTCGAGGGCGGCTCGGGTCGCGCCGTTGCAGCCCGGCCCCCAGCAGTAGGTGACGACCGGCAGGTCGCGGGGGATCTCTGCAGGCGCTCGCTCGGCGATTTCGGCCGTGGGCATATGCACGGCACCCGTGATGCGTCCCTGTTCCCATGCGGCGGTGCCGCGGGAGTCGACGAGGACGAAGCGCGCTCCCCGGTGCTGGTCGGCATGGACGTCGGAGGGGTCGGTTTCGCAGGCGAGCTTCGCCGCGAAATGGGCGGCCGCCTCGGTGTGGTGAGTGGTCATGACCGCATGCTAGTGAGGTGAAGGCCCAGATGACAGACCGATCATCCGGTGATCATCTCGCCTCGGCGGGAGATTCGTGGCAGTCTTTTCGCATGGCCGCGAAACTCACGATCAGCCTCGACAAGGTCGACACGGCGATCCTCTCCGTGCTTCAGGACAACGGTCGTCTCAGCGTCGCCGAACTTGCGCGCCGGATCACGATGAGCCACTCGGCCACCGCCGAGCGCGTGCGACGACTCGAGGAATCGGGAGTGATCAGCGGCTACGGGGCGGAGGTCGACCCTGAAGCGCTCGGCTTCCCGATCATGGCGTTCCTCCGCCTGCGCTACCCGAGCAGCGATTACGACCCGCTCCATGCGCTGCTGCGCAAGCAGCCGGAGGTCATCGAAGCCCATCACGTCACCGGCGACGACTGCTTCATCATGAAGGTCGTCGCCACAGATATGCGCCACCTCGAGCAGGTCAGCGGACGGATCGGCACCCTCGGGAGCGTGGCGACCAGCGTCGTCTACTCCTCGCCCCTGCCGCCACGCCCCCTGCTGCCGCCGAGGTGAGTTGGACGGGTCGTCGGACTGAGCCGGACTGCCCGCCGGGCCGAGCGTGCGATGTTCCCGATCTGACACGTCATTTGTCGTCCCTGGCACCTCTGAGCAGGAGTGATGCGGATAGTGTTGGTCCGGTTGACGGGGCACACAGGATGGCCTCGCATGGGAAAGGACGAACATGACGCTCTCAGGACTCCGCTCGACTCGGGTCGCCTCGTACACCGCGGCCATCGGGCTCGCGGCTGTGCTCACCCTCTCGGCGTGCGGCTCCGCCGGCTCCGACGAGGCAGCCGGCAGCTCCGAGGACTCACCGGCGGCGATGACCACCGAGGAGACCCAGGCACCCGAGACCACCGCGGCAGCGGCCCCGGCGGGCGAGGGCACCGTGGTCAAGGTCGGCAAGGAGTTCACCGACAAGGAGACCGGCGACGTCGTCACCATCGTCTCCGCCGTCCGCAACAACCCCACCGAGTACTACGAGGCCAGTGACAATCCGGACGGCGAGATGGTCTACCTCGAGGTCAAGGTCGTTCCCGGCAAGGACTACGGCGGCACGATCAGCCCCGCCGACTTCTACCTCGACAGCGCCGGTGAGGAGGCCAACTACGCCTCGACCGCCGACGAGGAGGTCAAGAATGCCGGCTACACGTACTTCGAGTCCGCGTCGCGCCGTGACGGTGAAGCCACCGGCTACGTCCCGATCTACGTGAGCAAGACCGCCGACACCCTCAAGGGCTCCTACGTCCGCCCCGAGGCGAAGGTCCTCGGCGAGGACAAGAAGATCCCCGAGTTCCGCGGAGAATTCGAGGTTCCCGCGTCCTGAGCGACAGGCAGCGCACGAGTGGCCGAGGGGAACCGCCGATTCGGCGGTTCCCCTCGGTCTGCATTCACGGCTCTGTGGCCGCCTCTGCGCCGAACAGCCCATGCGTGCGCGGAGTTAGAGTGGGGCATGACCGAGTTCCCGCGCCTGCTCCACACCGTCCTCGACGCCGAGGACCCCCGTGGCCTCGCCGAGTTCTACCGGCAGTTCCTCGGACTGAACTACCGCACCGGCGACGAACCACCGGCCGACGGCAGTGCCGACGAGGCTGACTGGCTCGTCCTCGTCGACACTGCCGGTAACCGCGCGCTCGCCATCCAGCAGGTCGAGACCCTGGCGCCGACGACCTGGCCCGATTCTGCCGTTCCCATGCAGCTGCACCTCGACTTCACCGTCCCCGACACCGGGACTCTCGATATCCACCGGCAGCGAGCTCTCGACCTCGGGGCGCGCATCCTCCTCGACCGCACTGACGACCCCGACGAACCCCTCTACGTTTTCGCCGACCCCGCCGGACATCCCTTCTGCGTGTTCGTCGGCTGAGCACCGCAGCTGAACTCGCTCACCCCTGCGAGACGAGCTTCTGGAGGACCTGGAAGGCGACGGCGACGACGAGTGCGTTGTAGAAGAACGCGACGATGCTGTGGAGGAGGACGATGCGGCGGTCCGGCACCCCGCAGACCTCGACATCGGAGGTCGCGAACGAGGTGCCGATCGTGTACGCGAAGTAGAGGTAGTCGAGCCTCGACGGTGAGGTCGTCGTCGGGAAGCTCAGCTCGCGGTCGTCGTTGGCCGCCTCGGTGACCTCATAGATCTCCGCGAACGCGATGTGGAGCATAAGCCAGGAGAGGATGATGCCCCCGCTCGCCGCGTAGAGCAGCAGCGTCTGGTCCGAACCGGCTTCACCGGTCCCCTGCGCGACCATCGCGGTGATCGCCGCACTGATGCCGACGAGCGCGGCGAGCAGCGGAGGAACCCACAGCCACTTGACGACGACCCTCGCCTCATCCCGGTCACCGGCGGCAGGACGCGAGTCCCTCCACACGACGATGAACCCGACGATGAGATAGAGCGTCGTCACCGCCTCCCAGAGGAACAGCGCCCACAGCGCGTCCGTGAAGAGATAGATGAGGCAGGTGATGACGATGAGCACCTGTGCCGCACCGCTCGTCCACATTCCCTTCGACGGCCGAGTCGCCACCGTGATCGAGTCTTCAGCCATGGCCCGAATATACGTCACCCGCCCCTGAACCAGTCCCCGCCGGTTCCGCTCCCGCCCCAGCCGCTGCGGGTTCCGCCCCCACCCCAGCCCCCGCGCGTTAGAGTGAAGCGTGCCCGGATTCGACATCGCCCTCACCGTCGTCGGCAGCATCAACGCCGACATCACCGCGGTCACCGACCGCCTGCCCGCCCCCGGCGAGACCGTCGGCGGAGGCAGGCTCCTGCGCAGCCCCGGCGGCAAGGGCGCGAACCAGGCGGCTGCTGCGGCCCGCCTCGGCGCGCGGACTCGGATGATCGGCGCCGTCGGCACCGACCCGACGGGACGCGAGATGACCGAAGCCCTGCGGCAGGCCGGAGTCGACGTCGACCAGGTCGCCGAGGTGGACGCGGAGACCGGGACCGCGCTCATCACCGTCGACGCCCGCGGGGAGAACACGATCGCCGTGTGCGAAGGTGCGAACGCCCAGGTGAGCATCGCCGACCATGAGTTCCCCGCGACCGAGACCGTGCTCACCCAGCTCGAGATCCCGCTGGCGACCGTGACCGCGCTCGCCGCCGCCGTCCGCGGGTTCTTCGTCGTCAACGCAGCCCCTGCCCGTCGTCTCCCCGCCGAGGTGGTCGACCGTGCCGACCTCATCATCGTCAACGAATCCGAGTTCGCAGCTCTCCCGCAGCTGCGCGAGGCCCGCTCGGTCGCCGTGACCTACGGCGCTCAGGGTGCGGCTCTGTACGAACGCGGGAAACAGATCGCCGTCGCCCCCGCGCAGACCGTGACTCCCGTGAGCACCGTCGGCGCCGGCGACGCCTTCTGTGCGGCCCTGACGATCGGCCTGCGCGCAGGCCTGAGCGCCGAAACCGCCCTGCGAGCAGCCAACGCCGTCGGCGCGGCCGCCGTGACCGACCCGAGCGCGAGGCCGGCCTTCCGGGCCTTCGCCCATTTCCTGCCCGACGCCGACGAGGCCGGCACCGACGACACCGACACCGACGACACCGACACCGTCCACCCCGATTCAGGAGCCCGCCGATGACCGACTCAGCGACCTGCAGCGAGGCAGTTCCTATGCCGCTGCCGACCCCGGACCCGCCGAGCACCGACCCGCTCACCGGCCTCAGCGCCTTCCCGCTCACCCCGATCCGCGACGGAAGCCTCGACACCGACGCCTTCGCCGGACTCGTCGACCGTCTCGTCACCGCCGGCGTCGATTCGATCGCCCCGCTCGGCTCGACCGGCTGCGGGCCCTACCTCCACACGGACGAACGCGCCGAGATCGCGCGGATCACTGTCGAGCGTGCCGCAGGTATTCCCGTCATCGTCGGCATCGGTGCCCTGAGCACGCGCGACGTCCTGGCCAACGCCGCCTCCGCCGAGGCGGCCGGCGCCGCGGCCCTCCTGCTCGCCCCCGTCAGCTACCACCCGCTCACCGACGACGAGGTCGTCGCCCTCTTCCGCACCGTCGCCTCGACGAGCGGACTGCCCCTCATCGTCTACGACAACCCCGGCACCACCCACTTCACCTTCACCACCGACCTCTACGCCCGGCTCGCCGAGATCGAGACGGTCGCGGCGATCAAGATCCCCGGCCTGCCAATGAGCCCTGAGGACTGGCGGGCACGCGTCGCCGCCATCCGAACCGCCACCTCCGGCAGGGTCGCCGTCGGCGTCTCCGTCGACGCCTACGGTGCTGAAGGACTCATCGCCGGCTGCGACGCGTGGTACTCCGCGATCGGCGGCACCCTGCCCGGGCCCATGCTTGCAATCACTCGGGCCGCACAGTCCGGGGAGGCCGAACGCGCCCGCGAACTGTTAGTCCACCTCCAACCGCTGTGGGATCTCTTCGCCGCCCACGGCGGCAGCCTGCGGGTGGGTGCGGCGATCGCCGAGCAGCTCGGTCTCGTCAACGGTCACTGCCTGCCCGCTCCGCTGGCCCCGCTCGACGCCGAGGGCAAGGAGACGGTCGCCGCGCTCATCGCCGCCCTCGACCTGCACTGAGCGCCCGGTCAGCCGCCACCCGTTCACGCAGTCGTCATCTCCGGTTCCGAGCCGGGACACCTCACTCCATATATATGGAGAACTGCGGGCACAACTCACCCGCGCCCGCCTCGACTCGGAGAACCGATGACGACATCGAAGACAGTCACCGCCGCCCTCACCGCCTTCCTCCTCACCACCGGTCTGAGCGCCGGACTCACCGTCACCGGTTCTACCACGGCCACCGCGGCCGAGGTGCCGGAGCCGATCAGCACCTCAGCCCCGGATGCGCAGGTCGCGCTCGGCTACCTCGGCGCCTATGAGACCGGACAGTTCGACGAGTCCGCCGCAGAGATCACCGCCGTCTACGGCGACACCGTCTTCACCGTCAACGCGCAGGCCGCGACCGTCGACATCATCGACGCGAAGGACCCGGCCAAGCCGGTCAAGATCGGGGAGATCACCGGCTCCGGGACCGCGAACTCGGTCGCCGTGCGCGACGACGGCCTCGGCGTCATCGCCCTGGAGAACGAGGACAAGACGGCACCCGGGTCGCTGATGTTCTTCGACGCGAGGACCACCTCGGCGACGGTGCTCGGATCGGTCGGGGTCGGATCCCTGCCGGACATGGTCACGATCACCCCCGACGGCAAGCAGGCGCTGGTGGCCAACGAGGGCGAACCGGCCGATGACTTCTCGACCGATCCCGAAGGCTCGGTGGGCATCGTCGACCTCCCCGCCGAGGTGGCCGCCCCCACCACCGCGGATGTGCGGACCGCGGACTTCCGGGACTTCGAGGACGGCGGGTCGAAGACCCTGCCCGAGGGTGTGCGCGTGTTCGGACCCAACCCCAACGGGGACCTCCCGGTCTCCCGGAACCTCGAACCCGAGTACATCACGGTCGCCGGCGGGAAGGCGTACGCGAGCCTGCAGGAGGCCAACGCGATCGCCGTCGTCGACATCGCCGCCGGCGAGGTCGAGCGGATCATGCCGCTGGGATTCAAGGACTACGGCACGGCCGGCAACGGTCTCGACGCCTCCGACCGTGACCCGAAGGACGCTCCGACGGTGAACATCGCGACCTACCCGGGGCTCAAGGGCGCGTACATGCCCGACACCGTCTCGACGTTCTCCGCAGGCGGCACCGACTACCTCGTCACCGCGAACGAAGGCGACTCCCGCGAATGGGGCGACTTCGTCGACGCGGCCAGGGTCAAGGACCTCGGCGGCGACGGCCTGGCACCGGTGTGCACGACCTCACCGCTGGCCGACAAGCTCGGCGACGATCAGCTCGGCCGCCTCAACGTCATCACCGACCTGGGTCTCAGCGCCGACGGCAGCTGCTACGAGGAGCTCTACGCGTTCGGCGGCCGGTCGTTCTCGATCTGGACGACCGACGGCAAGCTTGTCGCCGACTCCGGTGATGAGTTCGAGCAGATGACCGCGAAGGCCATCCCGCAGTTCTTCAACTCCAACCACACCGAATCCAACCTCGAGGGCCGCAGCGACGACAAGGGCCCCGAGCCCGAGGCGCTGACGATCGGACAGGTGGGGGAGACGACGTACGCGTTCG
The DNA here is from genome assembly GCF_037101285.1 of Brevibacterium metallidurans. Taxonomy (NCBI): domain Bacteria; kingdom Bacillati; phylum Actinomycetota; class Actinomycetes; order Micrococcales; family Brevibacteriaceae; genus Brevibacterium; species Brevibacterium metallidurans. The sequence continues at coordinate 189,102 of NZ_BAAAAF010000005.1, read as the reverse complement.
TCGGCTTCGAGCGCATCGGCGGCATCGCCGTCTACGACCTGTCCGACCCGGCGAAGCCGACCTTCGCGACCTACTACAACAACCGCGACTTCTCCGTCTCCGTCGAGGACGAGATCGACGGGGCCGCCGATCCGGCCGGCCTGCTCTCGAGCGCAGGCGACCTGGGTCCCGAGGGGATCACGTTCCTCGAGGCCGCGCAGTCACCGACCGGTGAGGCCGCGCTCGTCGTCGGCAACGAGGTGTCGGGGACGACGAGCATCTACTCCGTCGCCGACCTCACCGACGACGGCGGCTCCGATGCTGGTGCCGCGGCGGATGCGGGCGCCGAGGCGGGGGCCGGGTCCGACGCCACCGCCGGGTCCGATGAGTCCGCCGGAACCGACGCGACTGCCGGAACCGACGGGGGAGCGGGCGGCGGTTCCGCCTCGGCGAAGGGCGGTGCCAGTGCGACGGGCACGGATGCCGGAGCGGATGCGAAGGCCGGCGAGGCGAAGGCCGACTCCGCAGGCGGCACAGCTGACTCCGCGGACGGCACGGCCGATGACAGCAATGCCGGGTCGCTTCCGCGCACGGGTGCCGACCTCGGACAGTACCTCCTCATGGGAGTTCTCGCACTGCTGCTCATCGGACTCGGCGTCACCGCCTTCGTTGTGACGAAGCGACGCTGAGCAAACTGACGCGGGTGGGGACGGTCGACGACCGTCCCCACGCGCGGTGGAGTCAGTCGATCTGCCCGATCGGTTCGCGCTTCTCAGCCTGGAACTGATCCTCGGCCCGGCCGCGCGCCCAGTAGGCCGAGATCGACAGGGAGTCGCGGGGAACCTCACGTTCCTTGAGGATCCGTCGGATCGCCTTGATCGTCTCCCTCTCGCCGTGGGCGAAGACCTGCGGTGTGCCCTCCGGCCAGTCGAGATCGGCGACGGCGGCGATGAGCGCCTCGTCGTCCTCGACCCACGTCACGGTGATGCCGGCGGGTACCTCGGGAAGCAGACGATCCTCGGCGTGGGCGACATTCGCGATGACGTGGCCCCTCGCCCCCGCGTCCATCGCCTCGAGTGCGGCACTCACCGCCGGAAGCGCCGTGTGGTCGGCGATGAGCAGATGCCACGGCGCCGCCGGTTCGGGACGGTAGGCGCCACCCGCACCCATCGCCACGAGGGTGTCACCGGGGGCGGCCGCCTTGGCCCACGGGCCGGCGATGCCCTCATCGCCATGGACGACGAAGTCGATCGTCAGCTGCTTCCTCTCCCGATCCATCTCCCGCACCGTGTACGTGCGATTGCGCGGCAGCATCTCGGGGGAGTGCTCGCGCAGGGCCGCGAGGTCGTAGGGCGGGACGAGCCCGAAGGCGGGATCGGCGAACATGATCTTGACGTACTTGTCGCTCGACTCGTTGTCCCTGATCGCGTCGAAGCCCTCGCCTCCGGCGGTGATCCGGATGAGGTTCGGGGTGATCGTCTCTCTCGAGACGACCGTGAGGATCGCCTGCGGGCGGTCGGGGCGCTTCGTGCGTTCAGGGGCGGCAGTCGACATCGGAGACCTTTCGTTCGCGAGGAGTTAGGTTCACCTTAGCAAACGTGCTCGAACTCTCGGTGCTGCTTCCGCGAACGCTCCGACCGCGCAGTCCGCCCGGCCCGTGGCCGCGCAGTCCGCCCGGCCGCGCAGTCCGCCCGGCCCTTGGCCGCAGAGTCCGCCCGGCCCGCAAGCCGGCTACGAGGTCTGGTCGGCGAAGTCGTCGCGGACGCGCCGCAGTCCGCGCAGATCGAGGTCGCGCAGCTCCTTGGGGGAGTCGACGATCTCGACATCGGGCAGTGCCGAATCCTGCCCGCTGCAGCCCATCGCGTTCTCGGGGTCGAGGAGGACGACGCGTTTGCCCTCGTCCTCGAGCCGGCGCAGCGCTTCGACGACCATCCGCCTGGCCACTTCGTTGATCGAATACACCCGGCGCATGTCGAGGGCGAAGACGTCGACGGCCTCGTCGGGGGCGGTGATCTCGCGCATGACGTTCTCCGCCCCGGCCCATTGGATGGCGCCCTGGAGGCTGACGATGCGGACCATGTCGCCCTTCGCATCGACGAACCGGCGGTCGCGGCGGATGATCGAACGGGCCGGCTCCGGGGCGTTCATGATGTGGAGGCCGAGGTCGGCCGAGAGCGAGCGGAAGATCTTCGCCCCGCGCACGCTCGTGCCGTGCTTGTCGAGCCGCGGTGAGAACGTCGCCATCCCGAGCTGACCGGGCAGGACACCGAAGAGTCCGCCGGAGACACCGCTCTTGGCGGGCACTCCGACCTCCGTCATCCAGTCCCCGGCGGCGTCGTACATCCCGCACGTCATCATCACCCCGAGCACCTGGCGGTTGACCCGGGGCGAGAGCACGCGCTCACCGGTGAGCGGGTTCGTCCCGCCCCCGGCCAGGGTCGCGGCCATGATCGCCAGGTCCTTGACGCTGACGAGGACCGAGCACTGGTTGATGTAGCCGCGCACCACCTCGTCGGGGTCGTCGGTGATGACCCCGTAGGAGCGGAGCATGTTCGCGATCGCGATGTTGCGGTAGGCCTCCTGCAGTTCGCCTGCGGCGATGTGCTCGTCGACGCGCAGCTGCCGGCCGGCGAAGCGGGAGAGTCCGGCGCGCACGATCTCCGTGCGCTCGGCGAGCGTCGCGCCCTCCCCGCCGAGGAGGGAGTGGACCGTGAGCGCCCCCGCGTTGATCATCGGGTTGAGCGGCTTGCCCGAGGTCTTGTCGAGCGAGAGTTCGTTGAACGCCTCACCGGTGGGTTCGACCCCGACCTTGTCGAGCACGGCGGGCAGGCCGAGCGCCTCGAGCGCGATCCCGTAGATGAACGGCTTCGACATCGACTGGATCGAGAACTCGAAGTCCGCGTCGCCCGAATCGTATTCGACGCCGTCGAGGGTGGAGATGCAGATCGCGAGCTTCGTCGGATCCGCGGCGGCGAGGTCGGGGATGTAGTCGGCGGTGGCGCCGCTGAGATCGTAGCGATGACGTTCGAGCGTCGCATCGAGGAAATCGGGGATGGGCGATCGCATGGCACCTCCTGCATCGTGTCGGTCGGGGATCGGCCGGGCGTTCGGCCCGACTGCCATTCTCACACACCCATCCGCCCTGCCGATGTGGGATCGCCCACCCCGCTGAGGCGGTCGCTGAGTACCCGGGTGTCCGCGCCGAGGCGGTCGTTCCCTACTTCGCCGAGGCGGTCGCCGGTGAACGCACGACGCCCCCGCACGTGACCCGTGCGGGGGCGTCGTCGGTGCGTTAGCCGGTGGGCTCAGGCGAAGAGCGGCGACCTCAGGAGGCGTCGGGTCGGTTCCGCGGATCCTGCGGATCGGTCGAGGGATCCCGGTCCGGCCGGACGTCGGGTCCCGGCTGACCACCGGCGGGTCCGCGACCATCGGCGGGGCCGCGCCCGTCTGCGGGTCCGCGTCCGTCGGTGCCGATCGCACGATCGGCGGCGTCGCGAGCACCCTGGATCTTGTCGGTGTACTTGCCCTTCGTCAGCGAATCCGCGGCGCCGGCGGCCTTGTCGAGGATCTGGTCGCTGAACTTCTCCACCTTCTCGGAGTTGAGCTTCTCACGGACCTTGGGATCGTTGGCGAGGTTCTTCGCCTTGTTGAGGAACTTGTCGAAAGCCATGATGAGGCCCTTCTTCACAGGTGCGGTTCACAGATGTGACGGTCACCACCGATCGTAGCCAGCGTGACTGAGTCGGTCCTGTCAATCGCCTCCACCGATCCTTATGACGTCCCAGACTCTTGCGACGCCCCACGCCCTACGACACCCCGGTCTCCTACGACGCCCCTGACCCTCCTGTCGCCGAGGTGTACCGCAGCGCCGCCTGCACCCGCGACTGCACGCCGAGCTTCGTCAGCACCCGGGAGACATGGGTCTTCACCGTCGCCTCGGCGATCCCGAGCTCCCTGGCCAGGGTCCGATTGTTCTTGCCCGCAGCGACCCCTTCGAGCACTTCGAGCTCACGCTCGGTGAGGTCCTCAGGCAGGGCCGCGACAGGCGGGGCCGACCCCGCATCCTCGGGCATGGTCGAGAGCATCGCGACGACGCTCGCGGTGACCTCGCCCGAGAGCACGGTGTCCCCGGCCGCGGCGCGGACGACTGCGTCGATGAGCTCCTCGGCCGAGGCGTTCTTGAGCAGGAACCCCGCAGCCCCTGCCCTCAGCGCCCCGAGGATAACCTCGTCGAGTCCGAACGAGGTGAGCATGAGCACCGTCGCGGGGGTGTCCCGCAGCTCCCGGGCTGCGGCGATCCCGTCGAGGTGCGGCATGCGGACATCCATGAGGACGATGTCCGGCGAGAGTGCCGCCGCCATGCTCACCGCGACCCGCCCGTCGGCGGCCTCCCCGACGACGGTGATGTCCGGTGAGGTCTCGAGCACCATGCGGATGCCGGCGCGCACCGCGCCGTGGTCGTCGGCGATGAGGACGGAGATCATGATTCGGCCCCCGCGCCGTCGTCCGGGTGCGAGGGCAGGTCGATGACGGCGGTGAACCGACCCGATGCGCACGTGAACGCGGCACTCCCACCGAGGCGGCCGAGGCGTTTGCGGATGTTCTCCAGTCCCCTCCCGGTGCCGATGAGCTCGCCGGCAGCACGGTCGGGCCCGGTGACGGGATTGGACACGGCGAGCACGCCCGGTTCGGGTGCGGTGATCGCCAGTTCGCGCGGGTGCGCGTGTTTGACGACATTGGCGATGAGTTCGGCGAACACCGGACGCAGGGCCTTCTCATCGTCACCGGTGAGCGTGCCGATGAGGTCGTCGCCGTGCACCTCGACCCCGACGCCGCGGGCGAGCGCGAACGTCTCGGCGACCGAGGACGTCGCCGGATCGGCTGCGGCCGGCTCGGCGCTGAGCACGTCGATCATCCGCCGCAGTTCGCTCAGCGCCCGGTCGGCGGAGGCGTGGATGGTGGTGAGCACCTCGGCGCGGATCCGCTCGTCGTTCGCGGCCAGGGCCGCCTGCGACTGCAGGGCGATCGCGGAGATGTGACCGGCGACGAGGTCGTGGAGGTCCTCGGCGGCAGCGGTGCGCACCTTCTGCTCGGTCAGCCGGGCGCTCACCTCGGCGGTACGGTGGGCGAGGACGGCGACCTGGGTCTGGGCGTCGGCCCGGGACCGTTCGGCTTCGGCGCGGGCCCGCTCCGCCTCGGCGGTGTTCCGGTGCTCGCGCACACTCGACGCCCACGCGGCGGGGAGGAAGACGATGAGGGCGGCGAGCAGGGAGAACTGGAAGGCCGTGGAAAGGTCGGCTCCGGCGGCGACGGCGAGGAGTCCCGTGAGGACCGTGGCCGCCCCCGCGAGCAGGGACACGATTCTCGCGACGGGCTTCGGGGCGTGCCCGACGAGGGCGAAGACGAGTTGGAAGACCAGCCACAGCGCGAAGTTGTGTCCGCCGGCGAGCAGGTCGATGCCGATGCCTGCGAGGATGCTCGTCGTCGAGACGAGGACGCGGGGAGCGTAGAGCGTGCCGATGAAACCGCAGATCACCAGGATCGGCTGCGCCACCGCATCGGGGACGACGTCGAGGGGAAACCACTGCTCCTGCGGTCCGAGGACGATGAAGAGGATCCCGATGCAGCTGAGCACGATCGCGGTGACGAGGTCTTCGACGTCGAAGGTCGGCAGCCCGGGCAGGCGGATCGATCGGGGAGTGGGCCTCGCAGCGGACATGATCTGAGTCTAATGATGCCGGGCGCCGAGGCGGATCATCCTAAAGTCGCATGCCCGGTGCGACTTCGGACCGACGCGCATGCCGGGTCCCGGTTCCTAGCCTGGGGGCATGGACTCACCACGCGTGCAGGGCGCCGCAGGGTTCTTCAGCGGACCGGCCGAGCTCCTCGAATTCGTCCTCCCGCTCGCCGCCGCCCAGGTCATCGGCGCCACCCCCGCCCAGACCGGGGCGCTGCTCGCCGTCCAGTTCCTCGTCTCCCTCCTCATGAGGCCGGTGGCCGGCGTCCTCGTCGACCGCGCAGGGAGTGAGCGGGGTACGCTTCTGCTCGCGGCTGCCGGGGCGGGATGCGGTGCACTCTCCTTCGTCCTCTATGCCGCCGCGACCACCCTGCCCCCGGCCTTCGCCGCCGCTGGTCTCGGGGGACTGGGCGGCGCGTACTTCTGGGTGGCGATCCGCGCCCACATCGCCTCACGCATCGACTCCGGAGACGACCGTTTCGCCGCACTCATGGAGAGCGAGTCCTCCGGTGCGTGGATCGCCTTCCTCGCCGGCATCCCGCTGTTCCAGATCGCCGGAGCGTCGGCGATGTTCCTCGCGTGCGCGGCCTCGTGCCTCGTCGCCGGTGTCCTCCTCGCGCTCACCGCCCTCACCGGCACCGACCGCCTCACCGGGACGGCCCGGCTCACCGGCACCGACCGCCTGGTCGCGAGACCCCTCACACAAGTCGACGCCCGGCACCTGCTGCGGTCCCTGCGCGGCATCCTCGCGCTCACGGGCGTCGTCGCCTTCGCCGAGGGCATCGTCTCCCTCCTCCTCATCCTCCACCTCATCGAGCGCCTCGGCTTCGACCTCGGCGCGATCGCGCTCGTCTACCTGCCTGGGGCGATCGTGCTCAGCATCGCCCCGAGGCCGCTGCACCGACTGGTCCGCCAGGTGCCTCCGCACCGGATCCTCCTCGCCGGTCTCGGCTGCTCCGCCCTATTCGCCGCGGCCCTGGTCACCCGTCCCGGCCCGGTGGCCCTCGCGGTGCTCTGGATCCTCTCCGCCCTGTGCTTCTCGCTGCTCGTCCCGCTGCTCGAACGTCTCGTCGCCGAGGTCTCCGGTGAGCACGCGGGTCGCGGGTTCGGGTGGTATCAGAGTGCGGACCTCCTCGGTTCGGCCGCGGGCGCCCTGGCCGCGGGTCTCCTCTTCGGGGCGGGCCTGTGGGAGGTCGCGACGATCGGGGCGGGACTCCTCCTCGTCGTCTCCGGCATCCTCGGCCGACGCAGCCTCCGTCCCTTCGACGCCGTCGCAGAAACATCCGAGCACACACTCGCAACACCGCACTCAGCCAGCGGGCCGCCACCCGACCGCACACCACCATCCGACCGCACACCACCAGAGCACACCGATCAGGGAAAGGGGCTGACCTCAGCCATGAAGAGAACCGCCACCACACTCGCCGTCCATGTGGGCATCTACCTCCTCGCCCAGGTCGTCTTCGCGTTCTTCGGCGCGAGCTGGCCGTGGGAGGTCATCACCGGCAGCACCTCGCCCGCGACCATTCTCACCTGGAACTCCGAGGGCACTCAGGTGCAGCGGTGGATCGGGTCGGCCTCGCGCATCTGGACGATCGTCGTCCTCGTCGACATCGTCTGGTCCGGCTACCGGATGATCGTGCCCAAGGACAAGAGCGACCGTGCCGAAGAGTGAGCTCCCCAGAGTCCGACGCTCACGTGAGCACGGCGCCCACCTGAGCACGACGCTCACTTGAGCGCAGCACTCATTTGAGCATGACGCCGGTGCCGTGGACGCTCACCCGCAGACCGTCGTCGACGGGTTTGATGTCGGTGAGCTCGAGACCCGCAGGCAGGGCCTCGAGGTCGATGACGATGTCGGAGATCGACGAGGTGAGGAACCCCGGCAGGCTCGAGAGGTCGACCTCGGCCGAACCGAGGGTGATCGTCGAGGCGGAGACGAGGATCTGCCGACCGCTCGCGCGCGCGTCGATGCCGATGCGCACATCCTGACCGAGCAGCGAACCGGTGAGGATGAGCCGACTGCCCTCCGTCGTGAACGACATGCCCGCAGGCAGGGACGCCTTCTCCTTCGCCAGGGTGTCGATCGTCGACAGCGGCAGCGTCGCCTCGGCGTCGACCGTGCCGATCGGGCGGGAGGTGTCGGTGGGGACGTCGAAGAGCTTCGCATCGACGCTGGAGAACTCGATGTTCTCGTACTTCGCGCTCGCCGCCTTCACCCGCACCGAGTCGAGACGGCCCGCGGCGAGCTGAGTGAGGACGGGGAAGCCCTCGACGGTGACGTCGGCGTCGCCGTAGGACTTCAGTCCCTCGGCGATCCGCTGTTCGGTGAGGCCCGCGACGATCCGGTCGGCGGCGATGGCCCCGACGACGAGCGTGAGGACGACGACGATCCCGGAGACGATGAGGGATCGGCGGCGGCTGCGGGGGCGAGGGTACTCACGAGTCGGCATGGCCGCCATTCTTCCATCGCTGCGACCTAGGATGGGCTCATGGACTCAACGCGCACGCAGAACATCAGGACTCTCTCAGCCCGACTCAACTCGTTCCACTCGTCCATCTACTTCTCCGAGACCGTGGGCCGCTCGTATGCCGAACTCGGCCTCGAACCCGGCATCCCCGCGAACATGGCCGCCCGTTCGGCCCCCATGGGCCGGGTCACCGCGGGCGTCGTCGCCGGAACGTTCTGCAACTATTCGCCTGCCTTCATCGCCACCCTCATTCCCCGTCTCTGGGACACGGTCTCGCCCGATGTCATGGTCTCCGCGCGCTTCGACGCCGTCTCCCTCTACTTCGAGGAGCTCTTCGGCTCCCGCGACGACATCGCCCTGCTCACCGAGGCGGCCACCGAGCTCACGAACGCCCTCGCACCCGTGCGGGCGGCCCTCGACTTCTCCGGGCGGGCCCTGGCCGCGGCGACCGCCGAGGCCGTCGACGCCCACACCCCGGCCACCGCGTTCGAGGCTCTCTGGGACACCGCCACGGTGCTGCGCGAGTTCCGCGGCGACGGTCACGTCGCCTCCCTCGTCACCGCCGGAGTGCCCGGCATCGACGCGCTTCTCCTCGACGTCGGCACCGGTGCCTCGTTCAAGCCCCGTGCCGCGCAGAAGACTCGCGGGTGGAGCGATGAGGAGTGGCAGGCCGCCCAGACGCGCCTCGCCGAGGCGGGACTGCTGACGATCGGCACCGACGACCGCGGCTACCCGCTGCCGGAGATCACCGAGGCGGGACGGACGCTGAAGGAGGAGATCGAGGTCCTCACCGACGGCACGGTCGCCGCCGCCTGGTCCGTCCTCGACGACGAGCAGATCTCAGCCCTCGTGTCCCCGAGCCGCACCCTGGTCAAGGTCTTCGCGCAGGCCGGAGCGTTCCCCGCCTCGGTTTTCGCCCAGCCGGCGAAGAAGACGAACTAGGACGTCGTCGGGAGCGGGAATCCGGGGAGTCGTCAGTCCTCGGAGGCGAACTCGGCGACGACCTCGGCGGAGATCCGCTTCGCATCATCGGAGCTCGGGCCCTCCGGCGTGAAGACGGCACGACGGTAGTACTCGAGTTCGACGATGGAATCGCGGATGTCGCCGAGCGCGCGGTGACCGCCGTGCTTCTCCGGAGCCTGGAAGTAGGCGCGCGGGAACCACTGCTTGGCGAGCTCCTTGATCGAGGAGACGTCGATGATCCGGTAGTGGAGGTAGTCGACGAGTTCGGGCATCTGCTTGCCCAGGAACACCTTGTCCGTGCCCACCGAGTTCCCGCCCAATGGGGCCTTGCCGACCTCGGGCACGTGGCCCTTGACGTACTCGAGGACTCGGGCCTGAGCGTCGGCGACGGTGGTGCCGGAGTCGAGTTCGGTGATCAGGCCCGAGGCGGTGTGCATCTTCGTGACGAACTCATTCATGTTCTCCCGCGCCGCCGCGGAGGGCCGGATGACGATGTCGATGCCCTCGTCGAGGGGTTTGAGGTCGAAGTCCGTGACGATCGCGGCGATCTCGACGAGTTCGTCGCGCGCTTCGTCCAGGCCGGTCATTTCGCAGTCGATCCACACAATTCTGTCGTTGCTCACCCTGCAAGCCTATATGCTGCCCGGCGCACGCGTGCCCGAGGCGTCGGGCAGGCAGCGCCTGTGACGCCGAGGCGGTGTGGGCGACGACACACGCTGAGTGCATCCGCAGAACCCGTCCCAGCTCAGTGGCCTAAACTTGGACTGTCGTCTGCCCACATGGGGCCGGCGAGGAAGTGCCGAGTTGAGGAGAAGGTTCGCGCGTGCGTTACACACTGGCTGTGATTCTCATGGTGGTGGGTGTCGTTGTCTCAGGCCTCGGGCTGCTGCAGAAGACCCTGTGGGCCCCGGACGACACGATCACCGCCACGACGCAGATCGAGGGGTCAGCGCCGGCCGTCATCGTCGACCCGGGCATGCTCAACCTCTATGACACCCCGGCGAAGCTCACCGCCGAGGGCACGGGCGACCTGACGATCGCCCAGGCCCCGATCGAGAGCATCGACGCGTGGATCGGCGATTCCGCCGCCGCCCGCGTCACCGGGCTCGCCACCGGCGGCGGGCTGACCGTCGAGGCCAAGGACGGTGCGGCCGAGGTGCCCAACCCGGCAGGTGCCGACCTCTGGGAGGCCGAGGTCACCGGCAGCGGATCCGTGAGCCTGGACTGGAACGCCGAGGCCAACCGCACCGGATTCCTCATCGCCGGCACCGGACAGCCCGGCGAGGTCACCTCGGTGACCCTGTCGTGGCCGAGCAACGCCGCCACCCCGTGGGCGCTCCCGCTGATGATCGCCGGCGGAGTCATCTTCGTCATCGGCGTCGTCCTCCTCATCCTCGGACGGCGCACCGCGAAGCGGGAGGCCGACCGGCGCAAGGCCCGCCAGGACCGTCGCCGCAAGCTGGCCGAGTACGGCACGGCGTTCGCGATCGTCCCCGTCCTCGCGCTCAGCGCGTGCGGGACCGAAGAGCTGCCGAAGCCCGAACCCTCGGCGGCACCCACCGCCCCGATGGCCGGGGTGAGCGCCACCCAGGCCGAGCGCATCCTCGGCGCTGTGGCCACCGACGTCGCCGCCGCCGATGAGAAGCTCGACAAGGGAGCCCTCGAAGCCCGCGCGGCCGGACCGGCCCTCGACCAGCGCACCGCCGCCTACGAGGTGAAGAAGAAGGTCAAGGACGAGAAGCTGCCGCCGGCCGTCGCCGCCGACGACATCGTGCTCAACTACACCGCCGCCACCGACGCATGGCCGCGCGTGACCAGCCTCGTCACCTCCGCCGGGGACTCCGCCCAGCTCCTCGTCCTCACCCAGGAGGACCCGCGCTCGGACTACAAGCTGTGGTCGCAGACCCAGCTCGTGCCCGGCACGAAGCTGCCCGAAATCGCCGACGCCCGCCAGGGGTCCCCGCTGCTCGACGCGACCGCCGAGGGCTTTGCCAAGACCCCGCAGCAGACGCTCGCCGACTACGCGAAGGCCCTGAGCTCGGGTGCCGACTCGAAGGAGGCGAAGACCTTCGAAGCCGACGACTTCTCGAAGTCGATCTGGGCGAACCAGAAGGAGCAGAAGAAGAGCGCCGAGGCGGGCAAGGCGAGCGTGAAGTTCGCCTACGAGCCGGGCAAGCAGATCGTCGCCCAGGGCACCGCGGGAGACGCCGCGGTCGTCACCGGCGTCATCGAAGCGACGTCGACGATCACTCCCCAGTCCGAAGGCGGACGCACCGGCACGCTGACGCTGAGCACCCCGCAGAAGGAGCTCACTGGTGAGAGCAGCACGCAGAAGCCGGTGACGACCTCGACGTACCAGGTGCTCACGTTCCTCGTGCCCAAGGACGGCAAGGTCCGCCTCATCGGCGGACTCGAAACCCTGAGCGGAGCCAAGCTCGGCTGAGCCGGCCTCCGCTGACGCACCAGCCACTGACCAGCAAGCAAAGGAGATCCCGTGACAGTCAATCCCTCACAGGACGCAGGCCCGCAGCAGGGGCTCGACCTCTCCGCGGTCCGGTCGAAGAACATGCCCGCCGGTGAGCAGGCGAGCCCGGCCCAGGACCCGAACGCGGTGCCCCTGCCCTCCCTCGTCCTCGACGTCGACGAGGCTGTGTTCAACGACGTCGTCGCCCTCTCCGAACGCGTCCCCGTCGTCATCGACCTGGGTTCCCCGGCGAGTGAGGAGAGCACCCAGCTCAGCCGGGCGCTCGAGAGCCTCATCGCCGGCTACGGCGGGCGCCTCGTGCTCGCCCGCGTCGACGTCGACGCCAACCCCCGCCTCCAGCAGGCCTTCGGCGTGCAGGCGGCACCGACCGTCGTCGCCGTCATCAAGGGCCAGCCGGTGCCGCTGTTCCAGGGGACCCTGCCTGAGCCGCAGATCGCCGCGTATCTCGACGAACTCCTCAAGCTCGCCGCGGAGAACGGGGTGAGCGGTCACGCCGTCGTCGACGGTGTCGAACCGGAGCCGGCGGGCCCGAAGCATCCCGAGGCCGAGGCGGCACTGGCCGAAGGCGACTTCGACACCGCCGAATCCCTGTTCAAGGCAGCGCTTGCCGAATCGCCGGCCGATGAGGAGGCGAAGTTCGGTCTCGCCCGCGCCGGTCTCGGCCGCCGCCTCATCGACGCCGACCCCGCCGAGCTGATCGCGGCCGCCGATGCCGACCCGAAGGACGTCGAAGCCGCCATGGCCGCCGCCGACGCACAGGTGGTCACCGGCGATCCCGCCGGCGCCTTCACCCGACTCATCTCCCTCATCCGAACCTCGGCGGGGGAGCAGAAGGAAGCACTGCGACTGCGGGTCCTCGACCTCTTCGAGATCGTCGGACCCGACGACCCAGCAGTGGCCAAAGCACGCACATCACTGATGAGGGCATTGTTCTGATCCAGATAGTCCGCCTCACCACAGCCGTCCTGTTCGCGATCGCCGCGGCGATCCTCGCAGTGCTGGTCGGCTCAGCCCTGTCCGTCGTCGGCACCGACGAGGTCACCGAGACCGAGGCCTTCGAGGTCTCCGACGGCTCCTATGCCATCGTCCTCGACGAGGCGGTCATACCCTACTCGGGCACCGACGTCACGATCGAGGCCCGCAACAGCCAGGGCAAGGAGCTCTTCCTCGGCACCGCGAACGGCGTGGACACCGACAGCTTCCTCGACGGGGTCTCGCAGATCCAGATCAGCGACGTCGACTTCCCGAACTCGGTGACGAAGCGCTCGCTGCCCGGCGACCCGGCACCGGCCGCCGACATCGCCGGACGCGACTGGTGGATCTCCCGGGAGACCGGGCAGTCGGTGACGAAGACCTTCGACCTCGACGCCGACCCGCAGATGCTCGTCATCGCCCCGGCCACGGCGGGGGAGAACCTCGACGGCACGAGCGTGCAGCTGAAGATGCGCGTCGAAGGCGTGTTCGCGCTCAGCCTCATCGGACTCGCCGTCGCGATCATCTTCGCAGGCGCCGCCGCGTACTTCTTCCTCCGCTGGTGGAACGGACGCATCCGCCCCCGGAAGAAGACGGGCACCCCGAGGACGCCGGGCACCGGAACAGGAGAGGACTCCGTGCACACCCGCAGGACCACGCGCCGGGGATCCGGCGACTCCGCCACCGCCCCCGAGGCACCCAAGGGCGGGCAGACCGGCGGGCAGACCGACGCCCCCAGGCGGTCCCGGCGCGGAGCCCGCGCCCGCGTGGCCACCGCGCTCACCCTGACGACGGGACTCGCGCTCAGCGGCTGCGCCGCCCTGCCCATTGCCCAGCCCCACACCCCCCAGGTCACCCCGTACGAACGCACCGCGGTGCGGCCGGGGGAGGCCGGGAAGTTCATGACCGCCTACACCGAGTCGCTGGACAAGATCCTCGAGAACAAGGGCGAAGGCCTCGAGACCATCCAAGGGGCCCCGCTCATCGACCGCACCCGGGCGCAGATCCAGATCGCGGACAAGACGAAGCAGAAGCTGCGCGCCCCGAACTTCGCCGAGGTCGTCGCGGGCGGTCCGAGCTTCGAGAAGTACCCGATGTGGTTCTACGCCCTCGGCACGACCGACGGGGAGGACAAGCTCACCCAGGTCCAGCTCGCGACCCGCGAATCCGCCTCGACCCAGCCGATCGTGCGCACCGCGGTCTTCATCCCCGCCGATCAGGCTCCCACCCTGCTCGCCGACGGCTCCGGCGCGGTCGAGACCGCCCCGAAGGCGTTCACCGAGTCGATGGCCACCGCGGCCGACGAGGTCTCGGCCTATCTCGCCGACGGCAAGGCCGAGAAGGTCAAGGGCCTCGACCAGGGCGGATTCAAATCCTTCCGGGACTACCTCGGCGGGCTGCGGAACAAGGACTCCGGCTTCGACGAGGTCAAGGCGGAGTGCAAGCCGTACGCCGACCTCGACTTCGGGTCGATGACGCTCAAGACGGAAGACGGCGCCCTCGGCATGGGCGAGGTCCGCTGCACGCTGACGATCAAGGTGCCCGAGGACTACTCGCTCGACCTCGGCGACACGATCGAGGCGGTGAAGACGAACGACAAGAACGGCAACACCGTCAAGGTCGACACCGCCCAGCCCTACGTCATCATGGCCAAGGGCGAAGAGCTCACCGCTGTGGCCTCCGACTGGGACATCCTCTCCTCCCGCATAAAGTGAGGCTTGAGGCGGGACGGCGGCAGACGGGACGGTCGAGATCTCAGGCGGCGACCGCCTCGGCGGCCTTCACCTGCCTGCCCACCCGGGCCAGCCACCACAGGCCGATGAGGGGGAGGACGAGGGGGATGAAGCCGTAGCCGATGCCGAAGGTCGACCACACCGAGGGCTTCGCGAAGTCCTCGGGCACGGTGAGGCTGAGGATGCCGACGACGATGACGCCTGCGAACTCGATGAGGCACGCGGCGATCGCGATGCGGTGCGTGAGGCGACTGCCGATGACGAAGCACACGGTGGCGAGAATGTAGATCAGGGCGGCGAAGACGGAGAGCGAGTACGCGATCGGGGCGACGTCGAACTCCCGGATCACCTGGTAGCCGGCCCGCGCGGTCGCCGAGAGCGCGAAGATGCCGTACACGGCGGTCAGGGCCCGCCCGAGACCCGAATGCATCGCCGAGTACGGGGAGCGGGGAGAGCGGGTGCGGCTGCGCCTCGGGTTCACTGCCAAATCTGGTCCATCCTCTCGATCATGACGATCACCGTCAGCCCGGCCGCGATCAGCACGCCGGGACCCCACCGGGACAGCTCCGCGAACGCCCAGAACCCGGCGAGGGCCATGACGAGGATCGCCGTGATGACGTAGCCGAAGAAGAGGAGCGGGTCGACATCGCCGGCACCGCCGAATGCGACGATCGAAACGACGAGCTGGACGATGAGGAGCAGCAGGAGCAGTGCCGCGACTCCGAGCAGCAGCCTGCCGGCGGGTCGGTTGCGGATCGTCTCGACGATCGACCAGACCGCGAGCACGGCCGCGACGCCGTAGAGCACGAAGGTGAGAACGGTGAACACCCGCTCAAGTCTAGTCACCGCACGTGGCGCCGGAGAATCGTGGACGGCCCGGGCGGCGGGTGAGATCGGGCACGACTCCTGGCCGGGCCCCGGGCTGAGCGCCTAAAATGGTGGGCGTGCCGATCTACCTCGACCATGCAGCGACCTCGCCGATGCCCCCGGCGGTGCTCGACGTCTACACCGCGGAGCTGAGCCGACGGGCCAACCCGTCCGCGCTCCACGCGGTCGGTCAGGCTGCCCGCATGCGCCTCGAGACCGCCCGCGACGACCTCGCCCGCGCCCTCGGCGCCCAGTCGTCGTCCGAGGTCGTCTTCACCTCCGGCGGCACGGAGGCCGACAACCTCGCCGTCAAGGGCCTCTACCTCTCCCGCAACGACGGGTCGTTCGCCTCACCGGCACGACCGCGCGTGCTCACCTCGACGATCGAGCACCACGCGATCCTCGACTCGGTCGAATGGCTCGAGCGCCTCGGTGCCGAGGTCGTCGACCTTCCCGTCGATGGCAACGGTCGCCTCGACCTCGCGGCCGCCGAAGCCGAGCTGCGCCGCGACCCCGACCGCACCGCGCTGGTCACCGTCATGGCCGCGAACAACGAGATCGGCACGATCCAGCCGATCGCCGAACTCGGGGCCCTCGCCGCAGAACTCGGCGTCCCCTTCCACATCGACGCCGTCCAGGCGCTCGGGCAGATCCCGCTGGACTTCTCCGCCCTCGGGGCGACCGCGATGACGGTGACCGCGCACAAGATCGGCGGACCCGTCGGCATCGGCGCCCTCCTCCTCGACCGGGGTGCGGCCCCGACACCCGTGCTCCACGGCGGCGGCCAGGAGCGCGGAGTGCGTTCGGGCACCCTCGACGTCGCCGGGGCCATCGCCTTCGCCGCTGCCGCCGACCTCGCCACCTCCGACCTGACCACCCGTGCCGCCGGTTTCGCGGCCCTGCGCGACCGCCTCATCGCGGGCATCGAGGATACGATCGACGGCGCCCGCCTCTCCGGTCCGCGCGGTGAGGGACGCCTGCCCGGCAACGCCCACTTCACGTTCGCCGGCTGCGAAGGCGACTCCCTGCTCTTCGGCCTCGACGCCCGCGGCATCGCCACCTCGACGGGCTCGGCGTGCTCGGCCGGGGTGTCCCGTCCCTCGCATGTGCTGCTGGCCTGCGGGATGGATGAGGACGTCGCCCGCTCGGCCCAGCGCTTCAGCCTCGGCCACGATTCGACCGCCGCCGACGTCGACGCCGTGCTCGCCGTCCTCCCCGAGGTCGTCGACCAGGCCCGCCGGGCCGGAATGGTCTCGGCCACCCCACGATGGAAGCAGGAGAGCGCATGAGAGTCCTCGTCGCCATGTCCGGCGGAGTCGACTCCGCCGTCGCCGCCGCCCGCGCCGTCGACGCCGGCCACGAGGTCGTCGGCGTCCACCTCGCCCTGTCCCGCATGCCCGGGACCCTGCGGACGGGTTCGCGGGGCTGCTGCACGATCGAGGACTCCCGCGACGCCCACCGGGTCGCAGGCATGCTCGGCATCCCCTTCTACGTGTGGGACTTCTCGGAGCGGTTCAAGGAGGACATCGTCGATGACTTCATCGCCGAGTACGCCGCCGGCCGCACCCCCAACCCGTGCATGCGCTGCAACGAGCGGATCAAGTTCGCCGCCCTCCTCGACCGGGCGCTCGCACTCGGCTTCGACCGGATCGCGACCGGCCACTACGCCGAGGTGATCCGCGACGCCGAAGGCCGTCCCGAACTCCACCGCGGGGAGGACCTGCTCAAGGACCAGTCCTACGTCCTCGGCGTGCTCACCGGGGATCAGCTCGAGCACTGCTACTTCCCGATCGGGGCGACCGCCTCGAAGGCCGAGGTCCGCGCCGAGGCGGCCGAGCGCGGTTTCCCCGTGGCGAACAAGCCCGACTCCTACGACATCTGCTTCATCCCCGACGGGGACACGAAGGCGTGGCTGTCGGACAAGATCCCCATGCGTCCGGGCCTGATCAAGGACGAAGACGGCGCGGTCCTCGGCGAGCACGATGGGGCGATGACGTACACGATCGGCCAGCGCAAGGGTCTGGGCATCGAGAAGCCCGCCGCCGACGGCCGGCCCCGCTTCGTCACCGGACTCGACCCGGAGTCGAACACCGTGACCGTCGGCTCCCGCGAGGACCTCACCGTCCATCACCTCACCGGCATCCGCACCTCGTGGAGCGGGCCCGCTCCGAGCGACATCGGCGACACGGTGGAGACGGGCATCGACTGCGAGGTCCAGATTCGCGCCCATGCCGACCCCGTGCCGGCCCGCGCGTGGCTCGGCGAGGTCATCGCCGAGGTGCCCGCCCACGAAGCCGATGTGCCGGCCGCCCGGCCCGCCGGTCAGCTCCTCCACGTCGACGTCGCCGAGGCGCTGTCCGGGGTGGCCCCGGGACAGACGATGGTGATCTACCGGGGAACCCGGGTCCTCGGTCAGGCGACGATCGACGTCACCGCCAAGGACCGCCTCGGCGAGGGTGCGATCGCCACCGCCACGGTCTGAGGGTTCGCGCCCGACTCCGGGTGCGCGCCGCCCCCGGTGACGTCGGTGGTCGGCGGTAGCCTTGAGGTCATGAAGGAATCCCCGCAGGACGTCGTCACCGCGCCGTATGGCACGTGGTCGTCGCCGCTGAGCGCGGCCGAGGTCGCCGCGGGGGCCGCCCCGATCTTCGAGGCGAAGTTCCGCGGCGAGCACGTCTACTATTCGACGAAGTTCCCCGAGGAGAACTCCCGCACGGGTCTCGTGAGGACCTCCCTGTCCCATCCGGGTGCCGGTGAGCGGATCCTCCCGGAGACGTTCAACATCCGCTCCGCCGTCCACGAGTACGGGGGCGGGGCGTGGGCGCTCGACCCGCTGAGCGAGGTCATCTGCTTCGTCAACGCCGCCGACCAGCGGGTGTGGCAGATCATCCCCGGCCGGTCCCCGCACGCGCTCACCCGCGACACGTCCGGGCTCGTCCGCTACGGCGACCTCCACATGACCCCGTGGGGTCTGCTCTGCGTGCGCGAGGACTGCCGGTCGACGGTGCGCGAACGCGCGATCGTCCTCATCACCCGGCACGGGACGACCCGGGTGCTCTCCCGGCAGTCCCACTTCATGGCGTGGCCCAGGCTCTCACCCGACGGCCGGCTGCTCACCTTCATCGGCTGGGAGCACCCGAACATGCCGTGGGATGCGACGAGCCTGTGGGTCACCGACCTCCAGGACTCGACCTCGGGGAGGGTGTGCGGGGTCCTCCACGGTGTCTCAGGCGCGGCCACCTCAGGAGAGGGCGTCTCGCTTCTCCAGCCCGAGTTCTCCTCCCCGACGACGCTGCGGATCATCTCCGACCACACCGGGCAGTGGGCCCTGCACTCCCTCGACCTCGCCGAGGCGGTCGCCGCCTCCCCGACACCTCGCCCGGTTGCGTGGACGACCGCGGACCTGCGTCCCGTCCTCGACACGGGAGCCGAGATCGGGGGACCCCTGTGGCAGCTGGGGGCCACGTGGCACCTCGGCGAGGGGGATGAGATCTGGGCGCACTCGCAGTCCGACCTCGCCGCACTCGTCCGGGCCCGGACGACGGACCCGACTACAGCCTCGGCGACTGACCTTGACGCCTCGGCGACTGACCCTGGCGCCGCAGCGTCGACAGTCGAGACGATTGCAACGGGCGGGAGCATCGAACTCCACGACCTCGGACGCACCCACGTCCTCCTCACCCTCAAATCACCCGAGTCCTCAGGGGCGCTGTGCGCCGTCGACCGCGTGACGGGGGAGATCCGCGAGATCGCCGTCGAACGCCTCGACGCGCACGACGACTACTACTCGCGTCCCTTCACGCGCCGCCTCGGCGGGGTCCCCGTCGTCATCCACCCGCCGCACAATCCGCGCTTCGCCGCCCTCGAACGCGAACGCCCGCCCTACCTCGTCGTCGCCCACGGCGGTCCGACCGGGCAGGCGACAGCGGACATGTCGGCGCGGATGAGCTACTTCGCCTCCCGCGGGATCGGCGTCATGGAGGTCAACTACGGGGGATCGACGGGCTTCGGCCGGGCCTGGCGGGAGCGCCTGCGCGGTCAGTGGGGCATCGTCGACGTCGACGACATCGTCACCGCTGTGAAGGCGCTCGTCGCCGACGGCCTCGCCGACCCCAAGCGCATCGCGATCTCCGGCGGCTCGGCGGGAGGCTGGACGGCGCTCTCGGCGCTCGCCTCCTCCGACGTCTTTGCGTGCGGCACCTCGTACTTCGGCGTCACCGACCTCATGCGCTTCATCGTCGACACCCACGACTTCGAGAAGCACTACGTCGACGGGCTCGTGGGCGCCTGGCCGGAGGCCCAGGACGAGCTGTTCTCCCGGTCGCCGATCCACCGCACCACGCAGATCAGCGTGCCCGTCGCGATCATGCAGGGCGACCGGGACCCGATCGTCCCGCCGAATCAGGCTGCCCAGTTCGTCGACATGCTCAGGCTTGCGGGAGTGGAGTACATTTACCGTCTGTACAAAGGCGAATCCCACGGCTTCGTCCGCACCGAGACCATCATCGATTCCCTCGAAAGCGAGTTCCGTTTCTATGTCGACGTCTTCGGAATCCCCCGCAGCCGCAGGCACCCCTGAGCGGGGGAGCGAGGCGGTGACCTCGGGCCGGTCGGACGCCGGTCCGAGCGCACCGGCACCCTCGGCGACGACGACGGGTGTGTGGATCCCCGAGGCCCTCGACCTCGGTCCCGGGCAGGCCTCTCGGCAGGCCGCCTCGGCAGGGTTCGGCCTGCTCTCGGACGGTCTCCCGCCCGTCCCGCTCATCGCCCGCCCCTCCGGCGACCGGTGGGGCGCCGACGCGATCGGTCGGGCGGTCGGACTCCTGCGCGACCTCCACGTCGACCGCGTCTCCTACGGGTGGCGGCTGACGAGCACGGCCGGTCGGGACGAACGCCTCGAAGCCTCGGGTCTCGGGGAGGCCCTCGACGCCGTCGCCGAATACGGTGAGGGATTCGCCGGCCCGGTCCAGATCTCCCTGCCGGGCCCGTGGACGCTCGTCACCGCGCTCAGCCTCTCCTCGGGGGTGCGCGTGCTCGGCGACCCGGGCGCCCGCCGCGACGTCATCCAGTCCTACGCCTTCGGGATCGCCGACCTCGCCGAACGCCTGCGGCGCCTCGGCTTGTCCTCCGTCGTCCGCTTCGCCGAGATGCGCCTCGACCCCGTCCTCACCGGCACCTGGCCGACCGTCTCCGGGTTCGCGAGCCTGCCCGCGATCGGCGAGGCCCAGGTCTACGCTGCCCTGACCTCGACCCTGCGCCACCTCCCGCCGGTCATCCTCAGCCTCCCCGACCTCGCACCGCTGAATGTGCGGGGCAAATCGATCCCCGCCGCCGAGGTGGTCCGCAGCACCGGTGCCGCCGCCGTGTCAGTGCCGTTGGCTAGTCTGAGGGCAGCAGGATGGGAGCAGCTGGCGACGCTGTCCGAGGCGGGTGTGGGCACGTGGCTGCGACTGCCGGCGGAGGCCGGGGCACGGTCGGAGGAGGTGAGGCGATGGCTCGAGGGTATCGCCGAACCGTGGCACCGGGTCGGCATGGGTACCGCCAGCCTGTCCCGCTTCGGCGTGCTCACCGGTGAGGAGCTGCCGCTGAGCCACCCGCCGCTGCTCGACCCTGCCGCGTCACCGGCACGGGCGGACCAGCCGGCGATGCGGCTCGCCGCCGGGCTGCGCCGCGCCCTCGAGGAGGCGTAGATGGGCGGACCAGCGTCGAGTGAGCATGCAGCAGGGACATCGGGCGAGACAGGAGAGGGACGAATGGACGACACGGTCAAGGACGGCACCACAAGCCAGGGAGACGCTGACCACGGCAGCGGCGAAAGCGACCGCAGCGAGGTCGACCTCAGCGATGCGGCGGCCCGGGCGAAGCTGCACGCCGAGCTCGCCGAGCAGATCGAGACCCACCGCGGCGCCTACTACCGCGACGACCAGCCCTTGGTCTCCGACGCCGAATACGACGAACTCTCCCGTCGCCTCGAAGCACTCGAGGAGCAGTTCCCCGAACTCGTCACGGACTCCTCGCCGACCCAGACCGTCGGCGGCAGCGTCGACACCTCGACGTTCGCGCCCGTTGAGCACATCGGCCGGATGTACAGCCTCGACAACGTCTTCGACTTCGAGGAGCTGCGCGCCTGGCACGACCGTGTCCGCGACGCCGTGAGTGCGAAGTCGAAGTTCCTCTGCGAACTCAAGATCGACGGACTCGCCGTCAACCTCCTCTACCGGAACGGCGAACTCGTCCGCGCCGCCACCCGCGGCGACGGCCGCATCGGCGAGGACATCACGGCCAACGTCCGCACGATCGCCGACATCCCGCAGCGCCTCGACACCGAGTTCCCACCCGCCGAGGTGGAGATCCGCGGGGAGGTCTTCTTCCCCGTCGAGAAGTTCGCCGAACTCAACGCCCAACTCGTCGCCGAGGGCAAACCCCCGTTCGCCAACCCCCGCAACTCCGCAGCCGGGTCCCTGCGGCAGAAGGACCCTGCGGTCACGGCCTCCCGGCCCCTGCACATGCTCGTCCACGGCATCGCCGCCTGGACGCCCGCCGACGACTCCCACCCCGAACCCGCTCACCAGTCGGAGGTCTACGAGCAGTTCCGGCAGTGGGGGCTGCCGATCAGCGAGTACTACAAGGTCCTTCCCACGCTCGACGAGATCGAGGAGTTCATCTCCTACTACGGCGACCACCGCCACGACGTCACCCACGAGATCGACGGCATCGTCGTCAAGATCGACGACTTCGCCGTCCAAGAGGCCCTCGGCTACACCTCCCGGGCACCCCGGTGGGCGACGGCCTACAAGTACCCGCCGGAGGAGGTGACGACGAAGCTGCTCGACATCCAGGTCCAGGTCGGACGCACCGGCCGGGTCACCCCGTTCGCGGTCATGGAGCCCGTCACCGTCGCCGGCTCCACCGTCGAACGCGCCACCCTCCACAACGGCTACGAGGTCAAGCGCAAGGGCGTGCTCATCGGCGACACCGTCACCCTGCGCAAGGCCGGCGATGTCATCCCCGAGGTGCTCGGTCCCGTCGTCGCCGCCCGCGACGGCTCCGAACGCGAATTCGTCATGCCCACCCACTGCCCCTCGTGCGGAACCCTGCTCGGGGAGCAGAAGGAGGGCGACAAGGACGTCCGCTGCCCCAACGCACGCTCGTGCCCGGCACAGCTGGCCAACCGCGTGTACTACCTCGCCTCCCGCGCGGCCTTCGACATCGAAGCCCTCGGTGAGGAGGCCGCCGTCGCGCTCACGGCCCCCGCCGAACCCGAGACACCGCCGCTGACCTCGGAGGCGTTCCTCTTCGACCTGCGCCCCGAGGACCTCGCCGAGGTGAAGATCTGGCGCAACAAGCGGGTCAAGGGCGTCGAGACCGGGGAGCGGGAACTCGTCCCTTACTTCTACACGCGCGGGACCGCGAAGAAGCCGAGTGCACCGAGTGCGAACACGGTCAAACTCTTCGCCGAACTCGACAAAGCCAAGGACCAGGACCTGTGGCGGGTGCTCGTGGCGCTCTCGATCCGACACGTCGGCCCCACGGCCGCGCGGACGCTGGCCGCTCACTTCCACTCCCTCGCAGCGATCCGGGAGGCGAGCCTCGAGGAGCTCTCCGCCGTCGACGGCATCGGGGAGACGATCGCGCAGTCCATCCACGACTGGTTCTCAGTCGACTGGCATGAGGAGATCGTCGACCGGTGGCAGGAGGCGGGCGTGCGCATGGAGGACGAAGCCGGCGAATCCGCCCCGCAGACCCTGGCCGGTCTGACGATCGTCGCGACCGGGTCGCTGAGCACGTTCACCCGTGACGGCATCAAAGAGGCCATCCTCGCCGCCGGCGGCAAGGCCGCGAGCTCGGTGTCGAAGAAGACCGACTACGTCGTCGCCGGGGAGAACGCCGGCTCGAAGCTCGAGAAGGCCGAATCCCTCGGGGTGCCCGTGCTCGACGAGGAGGGATTCCGGAACCTGCTCACCACCGGCAGCCTCGACTGATCGCAGGCGGCGGCGACCGGACCGATCAAGCAAGAACACAGACAGAGCCAAGACCTCGGACAGTTTCGTCTGGAAGAGTGGAGGACATGAAGGCCATTCCCCGCGTGATCGCCGGCACGGCGGTCGTCCTCGCCGCCGTCCTCACCGCCGCACCGCTGTCCGCCGGGCTCGCCGACCTCGTGCTCAACCCGGCCCAGCACGGCAAACGACCAGCCGCCGAACTCACCGCGGGTCCCGCCCAGGGCCGGTCGGCCGGGGACCTCGTGGAGGCGGAGCCGTGGTTCGGCGGTCCGGCGGAGGAATCGCCCGGGGGCCTCGACACCGCCGGCGTCGCCCCGGTCACCCCGCGCACCCTCGACTCGACGGTGCCGGAGCGCTCGACAACGACTTCCTCGATCGCGGCAGGGTCGGGGGCGGAATCGGCCGAAACCCGGGTTCTCGAACTCGCCGCCGACCTCCAATCCGGGGTCGATGCCGGTGAGATCACCCAGGCCGACGCCGACAGAGTGCTCGGCGACATGGCCTCCTACATCCGCGGAGAGAGGACCTGGCCGGAACGGGCGAGCGTGTGAGCACGATTCCGCACAGTTCGCACTGGGGAGCCTTCACCGCCGTCGTCACCGACGACGCCGTCACCGAGATCCGTCCACCCGCCGACGACGCCCACCCGAGTCCGATGCTGCGCGACTTCGCCGAATCCGTCGACTCACCGCTGCGAGTGCGCCGCCCCGCCGTCCGCTCCTCGTGGCTCGAGGCAGTGCGCGCCCGGCGCGAAGCTCACGTACGGCCCTCCGAGGACCGCCTCGGCGAGCAGCACCTCGACGAGCACGACGGCCCCGGCCACCTCGGCGAGGAGAGGCGCACGCACCTGCGCGGATCCGACCCCTTCGTCGAGATCGACTGGGACGAGGCCCTCGACCTCGTCGCGGGCGAACTCGAGCGGGTGCGGACCGTCCACGGCAACGCCGCGATCTTCGGCGGGTCCTACGGGTGGGCGAGCGCCGGCCGCTTCCACCATGCCAGGACCCAGCTGCACCGCTTCCTCAACGCGATCGGCGGCCACACCTCGCAGGTCGGCAACTACAGCTTCGGGGCAGCCGCGGCGATCCTGCCCCATGTGCTCGGGCCCGCCCAGTTCGCCAACGGCCGGCTGAGCAGCTGGGACGTCGTCGCCGAGCACACGCAGCTGTGGGTGATGTTCGGCGGCCTGGCGATGAAGAACACGCAGCTCGAATCCGGGGGCCTCTCGGCCCACCCGATTCCCGAACGGCTGCGCGAGACCCGGGCCCACGGCTGCCGGTTCGTCTCGGTCTCACCGATCAGGGACGACGCCCCCGATGTCGTCGACCCCGAGTGGATGCCGATCCGACCGAACACGGACACCGCGCTCATGCTCGGCCTCGCCCACACCCTCCTCGTCGAGGACCTCCATGACGCGGACTTCCTCACCACGCACTGCGTGGGGTGGGAGCGGTTCCGCGACTACCTCCTCGGCGAGGCCGGCGACGACACCATCGTCAAGGACGCCGACTGGGCGGCGGCGATCACACAGATCCCGGCTGAGACCATCCGCGCCCTCGCCCGGGACATGGCCGCCCACCGGACGATGATCTCCGTCGCCTGGTCGCTGCAGCGCGCCGACCACGGGGAGCAGCCGTTCTGGGCAGCGCTCGCGCTGGCCGCGATGCTCGGGCAGATCGGTCTGCCCGGCGGCGGCTTCGGCTACGGATACGGGGCGACGGGGACGATGGGCAGCTGGCAGCACCCGTTCCCCTCGCCGAGGCTGCCGGTCGGTGACAACCCCGTGACCGCCCCCATCCCCGCCGCCCGGATCGCCGACATGCTCCTGGGCCCCGGTGAGGAGTACGAGTTCGACGGGGAGGTCCGCCGCTACCCGGACACCCGGCTCGTCTACTGGGCCGGCGGCAATCCGTTCCACCACCATCAGGACCTCAACCGGCTGCGCCGTGGGTGGACGCGCCCCGAGACCGTCATCGTCCACGAACCGTTTTGGACGGCCACGGCCCGGCACGCCGACATCGTGCTCCCGGCGACGACGAGCCTTGAGCGCAACGACCTCGGTGCGGCCTCGGGCGACAGGCGGATCGTCGCGATGCACCGGGCGCTGACCCCCCGCCACGAGGCGCGCTCGGACTGGGAGATCTTCCGAGCGCTGGCCGCCCGCCTCGGCGAATCCGATGGTTTCACGGCCGGCCGGGACGAGATGGAGTGGATCGAGCACCTCTACACCAGCACCCGTGCCGCCGCGTCCGCCCACGGCATCGACCTGCCCGACTTCGCGACCTTCTGGGAGGCCGGAGGCGTCGACATCCCGCAGGGCTCGACCGTGCTGCTCGAGGATTTCCGCACCGACCCGGATGCGCATCCGCTCGAGACCCCGAGCGGACGCATCGAACTCTTCTCCGAGACCATCGCCGGCTTCGGCTACGACGACTGCCCGGGTCACCCGGCATGGATCGAACCCGGCGAATGGCTCGGCGCTGCCGACGCCCCGCCGGGGTCCCTCCACCTCGTGTCCAACCAGCCGGAGCACCGACTCCACAGCCAACTCGACATGTCCGGCGGCAGCCGGTCCGCGAAGGTCTCAGGACGCGAACCGTGCCGACTCAACCCCGCCGATGCCGCCCGACGCGGGATCGCCGACGGCGACATCGTCCGGGTCTTCAACGACCGCGGCGCGTGCCTGGCCGGAGCCCGCCTGAGCGAGGACGTCCGGCCCGGCGTCATCCAGCTCTCCGCCGGCGCCTGGTATCAGGCAGCCGACCCCACGGTCGACGGGTCCCTCGAGATCCACGGCAACCCCAACGTCCTCACCCGCGACCGCGGAACCTCCCGGCTCGGACAGGGACCCGCGGCGCTCTCGACGCTCGTGCGGGTCGAAGCCCACCGGGATGCGGCACCCGCGGTGACCGTGACGAGCAGGCCCCCGACCTTCGTCGACTGAGTCGGCGCAGGCACCGAGCCCGCCCACTCTCGACGGACCCACCCCAGCCGGTCCCTCAGCCCGGGCTCGCACGGACCGGGGGAGCACCTCGGCGAGGAGGAGATCACGTGCGGACTGCACGGGCGCAGGCAGGGGAGAGACTAGACTTGTCGCAGTGTTGAACGACGATGAAAGGCAGGGAATGACGGAGTCCTCCGCAATCACCCCCGCACAGGTGGCGCACTTGGCGTCGCTGTCGCGGATCGCCATGAGCGAAGACGAACTGGCCGCACTCGCCGGCGACCTCACCACGATCGTGGGGAACGTGGCGCGGGTCAACGAGGTCGCCGGGGACGACGTTCCGGCCACGAGCCACCCGATCGCCCTGTCCAATGTGCTCCGCCCCGACGAGGTGGGACCGACGCTGACCAGCGAGCAGGCGCTCGCGGCCGCCCCCGCCTCGGCGGATGAGAAGTTCCTCGTCCCGCAGATCCTCGGGGAGGAGTGACATGAGCGAACTCATCACTGCCGACGCCCTCGAACTCGCCGCAGGACTGGCCTCCGGCGAGTTCTCCTCCGTCGAGGTCACGCAGGCCCACCTCGACCGCATCCGGGAGACGGAGGACGACTTCGGCTCGTTCATCACCGTCACCGACGACCTCGCCCTGACGACGGCCAAGGACGTCGACGACCGTCGCGCCCGCGGTGAGGACCTCCACGCGCTCGCCGGAGTGCCGATCGCGCTCAAGGACCTCGTCGTCACCGAAGGCGTGCGCACGACCGCAGCCTCGAAGATCCTCGAGAACTGGGTGCCGCCGTACGAATCGACCGTCCACCTCAAGGTCAAGGCCGCCGGACTGCCCGTGCTCGGCAAGACCAACCTCGACGAATTCGCGATGGGCTCGACGACCGAGCACTCGGCGTTCGGCACCACCCGCAACCCGTGGAACCTCGACCATGTCCCCGGCGGCTCCTCCGGCGGCGCGGCCGCGGCCCTTGCCGGGTTCCAGGCGCCCCTGTCCGTGGGCACCGACACCGGCGGCTCCGTCCGCCAGCCCGCCGCCTTCACCGGCACCGTCGGCGTCAAGCCCACCTACGGGTCGATCTCGCGCTACGGCATCATCGCGATGGCCTCGAGCCTCGACCAGGTCGGCCCCATGGGCCGCAGCGTCGCCGACGCGGCAGCCCTCCACGGCCTCCTCGCCGGACACGACCCGCTCGACTCGACCTCACTGCCCGACCCGGTCGCCGACTTCGTGAGCATCGCGAAGAACGGCAGCCTCAAGGGCAAGAAGCTCGGCGTCATCAAGCAGCTCATCGGCGACGGCTACGAGGCCGGGGTGACCGCTGCGTTCACCGCCGCACTCGACGTCGCCGCGGCAGCCGGCGCCGAGATCGTCGAGGTCGACTGCCCGGCGATCTCGTACGCCCTCGACGCGTACTACCTCATCATGCCCTCCGAGGTGTCCTCGAACCTCGCCCGCTACGACGGCATGCGCTACGGTCTGCGCGTCGAACCCGAGACCGGCCCGGTGACCGCGGAGACCGTGATGTCAGCGACCCGTGCCGCCGGCTTCGGCGCCGAGGTCAAGCGCCGCATCATCCTCGGCACGTACGCGCTCTCGGCCGGCTACTACGACGCCTACTACGGTTCGGCGCAGAAGATCCGCACCCTCGTCCAGCGGGACTTCGCGAAGGCCTTCGCCTCCGCCGACGTCCTCGTCTCCCCGACGGCCCCGACGACGGCCCTGAGGTTCGGCGCGGAGTCCGCGTCCGACCCGATGGCCCTCTACCTCGGCGACGTCGCGACCCTGCCGGCCAACCTCGCCGGCATCCCCGGACTCTCCCTGCCGGCCGGGCTCTCCGACGGCCTGCCCGTGGGCTTCCAGATCCTCGCCCCGGCCCGTGAGGACGCCCGCATGTACGCGGTGGCCGGTCCGCTCGAGGCGGCGCTCGAAGCTGCCGGATCCCGCGTGCTCAACACCCTTGCGGAAGGACTGACGAAGTGAAATACGACGAGGCGATCAAGAAGTACGATCCCGTCATCGGCATCGAGGTCCACGTCGAGCTCGGCACCGCGACGAAGATGTTCGACGCGGCCCCGAACACCTTCGGCGGGGGCCCGAACTCGAACATCACCCCCACCTCGCTCGGTCTGCCCGGCTCGCTGCCGGTGGTCAACGCCAAGGGCGTCGAGTACGCGATCAGGATCGGGCTGGCGCTCGGCTGCGAGATCGCCGAATCCTGCCGGTTCGCGCGGAAGAACTACTTCTACCCCGACGTGCCCAAGGACTTCCAGACCAGCCAGTCCGATGAGCCCATCGCCTCCGAAGGCTCCGTCGAGATCGAACTCGAGGACGGCACCGCGTTCACGATCCCCGTCGAGCGCGCCCACATGGAGGAGGACGCCGGGAAGAACACGCACATCGGCGGTGCCGCCGGGCGCATCCACGGAGCCGACCATTCGCTCGTCGACTACAACCGGGCCGGGGTTCCGCTCGTCGAGATCGTCACCCATCCGATCACGGGCACGGGGGAGCGGGCCGCCGAGGTGGCCGCCGCCTATGTGCGGACCCTGCGCGACATCTTCCGCGCCCTCGGGGTCTCCGAGGCGAAGATGGAGCAGGGCAACGTCCGTGCCGACGTCAACGTCTCCCTGCGTGAGAGCCCCGAGGCTCCGCTGGGTACGCGCACCGAGACGAAGAACGTCAACTCGTTCCGGTCGATCGAACGCGCCGTGCGCTTCGAGATCGCCCGGCAGGCCACCGTGCTCGAGGCCGGGGAGACCGTGGTCCAGGAGACCCGGCACTTCCACGAGGACACGGGGGAGACGACCTCGGGGCGCGTGAAGTCCGACGCCGACGACTACCGGTACTTCCCGGAACCCGACCTCGTTCCCCTCGTCCCGTCCCGCGAATGGGTCGAGGAGATCAAGGCGTCCCTGCCGGAGCTGCCGGCGCAGAAGCGCCGCCGGCTGACCGCGGAATGGGGCTTCTCCGACCTCGAGATGCGCGACATCGTCAACGCCGGTCTCCTCGAGGCCATCGAGGACACCGTCGTCGCGGGCAGCCCCGCACCGGCGGCCCGCAAGTGGTGGACCGGTGAGATCGCCCGCCTGGCCAACCAGCGCGAGATCCACCCGACCGAACTCGTCACCCCCGCCCAGGTCGCCGCGCTCACCGCGCTGCTCGCCGACGGCAAGCTCAACGACCGGCTGGCGAAGGACGTCCTCGCAGGCGTCGCCGACGGTGAGGGCGAACCCGCCGAGGTGATGAGCGCCCGGGGACTCGAGATCGTCGAGGACACCGGTGCGCTCGAGGCCGCCGTCGACGAGGCGATCGCGGGCAACCCCGACGTCGTCGAGAAGATCAAGGGCGGGAAGATGCAGGCCATCGGCGCGCTCATGGGACCGATCATGAAGGCCACCCGCGGCCAGGCCGACGCCGGCAAGGCCAAGGAGCTCATCCTCGCCAAGATCAACGGCTGAGGCTCCGGCGGACTCAGCGTTGGTCCAGCCACACCCTCTAGACTCTCCCGAAAGGGAGTCGGGATCCGACTCGGATCCGGCTCCCATGGATGAGTCGGAGGGTGTGGCTTCTCGCATTCTCCGTGGTGGCGGCGTCGGATGAGCAGTCGTCGTCATCGTGCAGAGCGTGGAGGTGGACGCGATGGCCCATGCGTGGAAGGCACTGTGGAAGAGCGAATGCGGCAGGACCGTGCCGATCTACCGCGTGCTCGTTCCCGAGAGCGTCAACGATGAGATCCTCGAGGCGTGGAAGGCCCGCGGCTACCGGTACACGGCCGGGTCTCCGAGCGCGATCATGCTCACCGGTGCGATGCGGCGGAACTTCTTCCGCTCGAGTGCGATGTTCAAGGGCGGCACCGCAGCCGGCAGCGCGGTCACCGTGGGCTTCGCCGCCCCCGGCGGGCTGGCCCTGATCACAGGATTCTTCGATGCCGCGCTGACGTTCGGCATCCTCGGCGGGGCGACAGCCGTGGGCACGGGCGTCTACGCCGCGGTCACGGCCCCGAAGTACCTCCGGGACCCCAAACGACTCAACCGCCGCAATCGGCAGCGCGCCGCCGGCGCCGAATGGCTGACGCCCGCGAGTCTCGGCTATCTGCCGGGGCGCAAGGAAGGCCGGGACACCGACGAGCAGCGCCTCTTCCACCTTGCGGTGACCACCGCACGGAAGATCGTGCGCACCCGTGCGTGGACGCATCCGATCCTCACCGACCATGTCTCGCGTGTCGACCTCGACCACGCGGTCGCGTCGATCGGGGTGCGCCTGGCCGAACTCGTGCGGCTGCGCGAGGAGATCGAGAGCATCAAGGACGCAGGGACGGCGGCGACGGTCGAGGCGTACCTGACGAAGCTCGCGGTCGCGTTCACCTCGATGGCGAACCGGGTCGTGTCGATGCACGAGTACTATCTGCGGCTGCTCGAACTCGATCAGCAGCTCGTCCTGCTCCACAATTCGGAGCGCTCCCGCGAACTCGGCGACCGGGTCCTCGACGTGCTCTCCCGCACCGCCGCCGACGATTCCGCCGACTGGCAGTTCCGAGAGCTGCGCATCGATGCCGACTCCCAGTCCGAGGTCATCTCCGGTCTGCTCGCCGAACTCGAGCAGACCGCCGACACCTTCGACGACTTCGACACCCGCCTCGCCGCGGCTCAGAAGTCCCTCGAGACCGAGACGGGACCGGGGCCGCAGCAGCCGGCGCAGTGACCGGGGCCCCGGCCCGAGGTCAGCGACCCGGGCGGCCCGACGTCAGTGGCCGAACGGGTCCGGGTCGACTCCGGGCATCCACGAGAGTCCGGGCTCGTTGAAGCCTGCGGCGGCCTGCTCCTTCTTCCACTTCTTCGACCAGCGCTTGTCGAGCCGGTCGACATAGAGCGTGCCGAGCAGATGGTCGTACTCGTGCTGCATGATCCGGGCGAACCATCCCTCGGCGCTCAGTGAGACCGGCTCACCGAACTCGTCGACGCCGTTGATCGTCACCCGCTCGGCCCGCTTGAGCGGGAAGTCGAGGCCGGGGACCGAGAGGCAGCCCTCGGTCTCCTCGGCGGGGTCGGGGCGGGTATCGGGGATCCGTGAGGACACGAGCACCGGGTTGATGAAGGTCCCGCGGCGGCGCACGCCTGCGTCGTCGTCGGCGTGGTAGACGAAGATCCGCTTGCCCACGCCGATCTGCGGTGCCGCAAGCCCGACGCCGTTGCTCGCATCGAGGGTCTCGTGCATATCGGCGACGAGCGTGCGCAGTTCGTCGTCGAAGTCGGTGACGGTCTCGGCGGGACGGTGGAGCACGGGTTCGCCGTAGATGACGATGGGATGAACGGTCATGGACTCCATCGTATCCAGTGCGCGGCGGCATTCCCTGCCGCCTGCACGTGAGCGTGGCCACCGAGACGACGCGCTCGCCCCCGCGGCCCACCTCTGCGCCCCGAAACCCTGCCACCGTACCCCGACGCGCTCGCCCCGCGCGCATCTCAGATTCCGGCGCCCGGTGCCCGCCCCGGCACCGCGCGGTCGGTACGCGGGCAGGGTCGGTGCCCCGCCTCGGCGAGGGATGATTGCTCAGCGGTTCTGGTGTGTTCACGGGAAGACGCGCACGTCGCCCGAGCCGGTGTCGCCGGGGTGACCTGGCGATGACGTGAATGTGTCGCCATGTGTCGAACTATTTCGCCCCCAGCGAACACGGATTGTTGAGCAACCCGTGAGGAGGCGAACGTTCGGGTCGCGTGGTTAAGATGGGCCGTACGACGTCTCGTTCCACGAGATGACAGGGCCACGTGCCGCGGACCGGCGCGCTGGTGCACAGCACCGCAGGCAAGCACACCTGGAAGGACTTGACTTGACCATCTACAGCAACGTCTCCGAACTGGTCGGCCGCACGCCGCTGATCCGCCTCAACAAGGCGAGCGAGCGCACGGGCGCCGAGATCATCGCGAAGCTCGAGTCGTACAACCCCGCGAACTCCGTCAAGGACCGCATCGGTGTGGCCATGATCGACGCCGCCGAGGCGTCCGGTCAGCTCCAGCCCGGCGGCACGATCGTCGAGGCGACCTCCGGCAACACCGGCATCGCCCTGGCCATGGTCGGAGCCTCGCGCGGCTACAAGGTCGTGCTCACGATGCCCGAATCGATGTCGAAGGAGCGCCGGGCGCTGCTGCGCGCCTTCGGCGCCGAACTCGTCCTCACCGACAAGGCCCTGGGTATGAAGGGCGCTGTCGAGAAGGCCGAGGAGATCGCCGCCGACGGCGCCGTCCTCGTCCGCCAGTTCGAGAACGAGGCCAACGTCGCGATCCACAAGGCGACGACCGGACCTGAGATCCTCGCCGACACAGACGGTGACATTGACATCTTCGTCGCCGGCATCGGCACCGGCGGTACGATCTCCGGTGCCGGCGCGGCTCTGCGCGAGGCGAAGCCCGACGTCACGATCGTCGCCGTCGAGCCCTCGGCCTCGCCGCTGCTGACCGAAGGCAAGGCCGGACCGCACACGATCCAGGGCATCGGCGCGAACTTCGTGCCCGCGATCCTCGACACGAAGATCTACGACGAGGTCGTCGACGTCGACAACGACGCCGCCTTCGATCGTGCCCGCAATCTCGCCCTCGAGGAAGGGCTGCTCGTCGGCATCTCCTCGGGTGCCGCACTCGTCGCCGCCGAGGAGGTCGCCTCGCGCCCGGAGAACGCCGGCAAGCGCGTCGTCGTCATCCTCCCGGACTTCGGCGAGCGCTATCTCTCGACCCCGCTGTTCTCCGAGTACCTCGACGACTGAGTGAACGAGGGCCCGGGTGCTCGCGTGACCGAGTGCTCGGGCGTACCGGGTGCGTGAACGCGGGGACCGCACCGAGGGGGCGTCGGACTTCGACGCCCCCTCGGTCGTTCGGACCGCTGCTCAACCTCGGAAGTGGGGCTCGATCGTCGGGCGGACGGGATCACTCGCCGAGGCGGTGGCTGGGTAGGGTCGGAGAAGAGAGGCGAAGGAGAGAGCTGAGATGAAGGCACTGTGGACGTTGGCGGCGGCAGCGGCAGGAGCGGCGGCCTACGGGTTGAGTCGGAAGGGCGTCCGGGAGGCTCTGCGCGAGGATCTCGATACGGTGCAGCGCCGTGACCCGGCGGCGTCGAACGACTTCGTCTCGATCCTCTCCTATCCCGGACTCCATGCGATCTGGGCGCATCGGGGGCTCCACCGGATGTGGCAGCACGATGAGCTCAAGATCCCCGCTCGCCTCCTCTCCCAAGTCGTACGCACGCTCACGGGTGTCGAGATCCATCCGGGGGCGACGATCGGCAGACGGTTCTTCATCGATCACGCGAACGGCGTCGTCATCGGGGAGACCTCGGAGATCGGCGACGACGTCATGCTCTACCACCAGGTCACCCTCGGCGGGACGTCGATGGAGAAGACGAAGCGGCACCCCACGCTCGGCAACCACGTCCTCGTCGGTTCGGGGGCGAAGATCCTCGGTCCCGTCGTCGTCGGCGACAACTCGTCGGTGGGAGCCAACGCCGTCGTCGTCAAGGATGTCGCGCCGGATTCGAGCGCGGTCGGCATCCCCGCTACGGTCCGTCCCAAGCGCACCGGTGCCGCGCCGGAATCGGTGCCGACGCCCAAGACTGCCAGCGCAGCTCCGGACGCGAAGCGCACGCCGGAGCGCGCCTCCGACGAGGCGGACTTCGAGCTCTTCGACCCCGCCATCTGGATCTGAAAGGGCGCGTCCTCGTGCCCGCATGTCGCTCAGTGGAGGATCCGTCTCGCTGAACGGGCCGATTTCAACTCGGATCCTCCACTCAACGCCTGTGCCTGCGCCGACTCATGTGCTGAGAGCCTGTGGACGAAGGAGGGCGCCGGGGCGAGTCGATACGAGTTCACACCGAACCAGGCTCCGGTGAGCGGACTGAGAAGGCACCGCACCCACTCGTGCTCTCCGTGCTGTGGATCGGCCGAGGCTGTCCACAGGCCCCTGATCGGCGGTGGTCACCGGCGGCGATCCGGTGGACGCTTCGCTCATGTGGAACTCACGCAACGGACCGGTGGCCTTGCGCCCCGTGCCGACCCCGTTCACCGCGAAGGATCTCCCTCGCAGGGGCGTCACGCATTACGCCCTGTCATTCGAGCCCCGGTACGAGCAGGTCTTCCGGGGCGTATGGATCGACACCTCGGATGCCGACGCAGTTCCAGTGCCGGCGTGGGCGGACAGCCGATGGAACCGCGCATGGATCGAGCTCCGCAGCATCCGCCTGCTGCATCCCGGGCTCGCTGGGGGCCACGCGACCGCGGCGCGGCTCTACGGGCTGCCGCTGCCGAATCGGATGAACTCAGAGGACCTGCACGTGAGCACCGGCGATATGGCGATGCGTATCGAGCGCCCCGGTGTTCGCCTCCATCGGCGACGTCGCTTCGCATCCGAACACATCGCACTCCTCGACGTCTCGCTGGTGACCGTTCCGCTGCTGCTTGTCGAGCTGGCGCCGGATCTCACGCGTGACGAACTCGTCCAGCTCGGCGACGCGGCGATCGGGCGGCAGGCAGGTGCGCCCTACATCTCGCTCGACGAGCTGAAGCGCAGTGTCCTCGACCATCCGAGACTCCGATCGCGTGACAAGCTCGAGGAAGCGCTCTCGCTCATGCGTCCGACCGTCGACTCACCGCGGGAGACGTGGCTGCGCCTCTGGCTGATCGCCAACGGCTTCCCCGAACCCGCCGTGCACCCGGCCGTGCCGAGTGAGGTCGGGAGGTGCATCCTCCACCCTGACCTGGGCTACCCGGAACTGCGGATCGCCATCGAGTACGAGGGCGACCACCACCGCACCTCTCCCGATGCCTTCGCCGCCGACATCCGCCGCCGCGAACTCCTCGAAGCCGAAGGGTGGGTCGTTCTGCGGGTGGCCAAGCGCACCGACATGGGGGCGTTCTCACGGTCGCTGTCCACCCATATGGCTCGCCGAGGAGGCCTGCAGTGACCGCGTCCCGACTCGTTCGGTCGGGGTGCCCGAGTTGAGTGGAGGATCCACCGCGAGATCCGGCCGTGGATCGACGTGGATCCTCCACTTAAGCATCTGAAAGCGCGGGCTGGGAACGCCTCCCGGACTGCGCTCGCTGACCACGGGAATACATCCGGAACCTTGACTGTTAAGATTTCAACAAGTTACTTCAAAACTGAAGTTTTAACCACTGTAGGCTGGCCCCACACGAGGCTGACCACAGAGACGAGGAGCAGTCATGGAATTCGGAATCTTCACCATCGGGGATGTCACCACCGACCCGACGAACGGCGAGACCGTCTCGGAGCACCAGCGCATCAAGAACACCGTCGAGCTCGCGAAGAAGGCCGAAGAGGTCGGACTCGACGTCTTCGCCACGGGTCAGCACCACAACCCGCCCTTCGCGGCACCGGCCAACCCGCCCGTGCTGCTGGCCAACATCGCCGCCCAGACCGAGAAGATCAACCTCTCGACGGCGACCACGCTCATCACCACGACCGACCCCGTGCGCATCGCCGAGGACTACTCGTATGCTCAGCACCTCGCCGACGGCCGCCTCGACCTCATCATGGGCCGCGGCAACACCGGGCCCGTCTACCCGTGGTTCGGCAAGGACATCCGCGCCGGCATCCCGCTGGCAGTGGAGAACTACAACCTCCTCTACCGCCTGTGGCGGGAGAAGAACCTCGACTGGGAGGGCAAGTTCCGCACCCCGCTCAACGGCTTCACGGTCACCCCGTGGCCGCTCGACGACGTCCCGCCGTTCGTGTGGCATGGGTCGATCCGCAGCCCGGAGATCGCGGAGCAGGCCGCCTATTACGGTGACGGCTTCTTCCACAACAACATCTTCTGGCCGACCTCGCACACCGCGCGCATGGTCCAGCTCTACCGCCAGCGGTACGAGTACTACGGCCACGGCACCGCGGAGCAGGCGATCGTCGGACTCGGCGGTCAGGTGTTCATGCGCAAGAACTCGCAGGACGCGATCAAGGAGTTCCGACCCTACTTCGACAACGCCCCCGTCTACGGCCACGGCCCCAGCCTCGAGGACTTCGCGTCCCAGACCCCGCTGACCGTGGGCTCGCCGCAGGAGGTCATCGAACGCACCCTGAGCTTCCGCGACTGGGCCGGTGACTACCAGCGTCAGATGTTCCTCATCGACCATGCCGGCCTGCCGCAGAAGACGGTGCTCGAACAGCTCGACATCCTCGGCGAGGAGGTCGTGCCGGTCCTGCGCAAGGAGTTCGCGAAGAACCGTCCGGCCGACGTCCCCGACGCCCCGACCCACGAGTCGCTGGTCATCCGGCACCGTGAGGGCAAGGACCCCATCCCCGGAGGCGGCCCCGGTTCGCGTGCCTACGAGGACCGCGAGGCCCGTGCCGCCGAGGCGATGAAGGCCGAAGAGGCCCAAGCAGCCGAGACAGGAGCGCAGAGCGAATGAAGATCCTCGCAGTCACGACCTCGCTGAGCGAGGACTCGACGACGCAGAAGCTCGCGGACAGGATCATCGAGGCGGCCGCCTCGGCGGGGGAGGCCGCAGGCATCGAGACGACCACGGACAGCATCAACGTCCGCGCCCTGAGCACGGCACTGACCGACATGGCCCTGACCGGGTTCCGGTCCGAGGAGCTCGAGGCCGCGTACCGGAAGGTCGCCGAGGCGGACGCGATCATCACCGTCACCCCGGTCTACAAGGTCGCCCCGGTGGGACTGCACACCTTGTTCTGGCAGCTCATCGACGAACAGGTGCTCGCCGGGACCCCCGTGCTCATCGCCTCGACCGGCGGCACCGCCCGCCATTCGCTGGCCGGTGACACCGGGATGCGCCCGATGCTCACCTACCTCAAGGGCATCGTCGTGCCGACCACGGTGTTCGCCGCGACCGACGACTGGGGCAGTGCCGAAGGGGCGCGCGCACTCACCTCCCGGGTGCGGCAGTCCGCCGAGGAGCTCATCGACCTCACGGCGGCCGTCCGCGGCTACACCGGCACCGAGGCGGCTTCCACGGACACCTCCGAGGGCAATGAGGGACCCGACAGCCTGGCCCCGCACCGGATCACGATCGGCCGCGGTGGGAAGCGCGGCGGCAGCGACGAGTTCGATCCCGACCGGATCACCCCGTTCGCACAGCTGCTCGAGGGCTGAGCGTGTCCGAGACGACGGCCGCCCCGATCATCCGGTTCGGGCGCGGCCGTGAAGAACGTGCCCAGCAGGCGTGGCGGACCTACTTCGAGACCTCGCAGCGCCTGCGGCAGGTGCTCGACGACCGGCTCAAGGAGCAGGCAGGGCTGAGCGTGAGCGACTACAACGCCCTCCTGCTCTTGTGGGAGGCGCCCGAGAGGACGCTGACCATGGGGGCACTGGCCAAACGGCTCGTGTTCTCGCCCTCGCGGCTGAACTACCGCATCAAGGTGCTCGAGGACGCCGGTCTCGTCGAGAAGCTCGCGTGCGCCGAGGATCGACGGTCCCACAACATCCGCCTCACCGAGGCGGGGGGACGTCGGTTCCTCGACGCCGCCCGACTCCACAGCAGGGCCGTCGACGAGGTGTTCCTCTCCCACGTCGACGACGCGGAGCTCGAGGTCATCGAGACGGTGTTCTCCCGGATCGCGAAAGCCCTTCCGTGAGCCTCTGAGACTCGTGTCACAATGGCCCTATGACGGACACCTCGACGATCACGACCATCGCCTTCCCCGACTCCGAGCTGCGCAATCGCGTCATCGCCAGGATCCCCGCGCACCAGCGGGCCAACGTCGACCTGGTCGTCTACTCCGACAAGGAGAAGTCGGCGAAGCTCAGCCGTGATGACGTCGATGTCGTGGTCCTGCCGTACATGGATTCGGCGGGGACGATCGAACTGCTGCCGCAGCTGCCGAACCTCCGGCTCGTCATCACCCAGACGACGGGCTACGACCCGGTCGCGCACCTGCCCGAACAGGGCATCCAGGTCGCCACGGCCTCCGGTGTCCACACGGGCGGGACGGCGGAGCTCGCGCTCGCGCTCACCCTGGCGAGCCTGCGTGGAATCGACGACGCGGTGCGCAGCCAGGTCTCCCGGACCTGGGACCACCGGCGTCACCGGTCGCTGCAGGACCGGCGGGTCATGATCATCGGGGTCGGGGAGATCGGGCGGGCGATCGCCGATCGGTTCGCGCCCTTCGAGGTCGAACTCACCCGGGTGGGCACGACGGCCAGGGAGGACGAGCGCGGCGTCGTCCACGGCGTCGACGAACTCCCCGACCTCCTGCCCCACACCGACGTCGTCGTCCTCATCACCCCGCTCACCGAGTCGACGCAGCACCTCGTCGACGCGGAGTTCCTCCGGCAGCTGCCCGACAATGCGCTCATCGTCAACGTCGCCCGCGGCAAGGTCGTCGACACCGACGCCCTCGTCGCCGAACTCTCGACCGGCCGACTCCATGCCGCCCTCGACGTCATGGATCCGGAGCCGCTGCCGGAGAACCACCCGCTGTGGGGGACCCCGAACACGCTCATCACCCCGCACGTCGGCGGTGACACCTCGGCGTTCGAGCCCCGGGTCGTCAAGATCCTCGCCGAGCAGGTGCGGCGGATCAACGACGGCGAACGCCTGCTCAACGTCGTCGTCGAGGACTGAGCGTCGAGGACTGAGCTTCGAGGGCTGAGCGTCGAGCGCTGAACCCCCACGTCAGGGCCGGTGCCGGGCCGTCGCCGAGACATCGGAGCGGGTGCATTTCGGGCACTGTCCGACGTGGAGGAGACTGCGTTGCAGGTGCTCCGAAACCCTGGTTCCACGATGCGAGAATGACGCCGACGTATCGCGGACAGGGGCGTAGAGTGCCCCCATGAGCATCGATACCGACACTTCCCGACCCGACATCAAACCCCGTTCCCGCGATGTCACCGACGGACTCGAGAGCACCGCCTCGCGCGGCATGCTCCGGGCCGTCGGCATGGGCGACGACGACTGGGCGAAGCCGCAGATCGCCGTGGCCTCCTCGTGGAACGAGATCACGCCGTGCAACCTCTCGCTCCAGCGTCTCGCCGGAGCCGCGAAGGAGGGCGTGCACGCCGCGGGCGGCTACCCGCTCGAGTTCGGCACGATCTCCGTCTCCGACGGCATCTCCATGGGACACGAGGGCATGCACTACTCGCTCGTCTCCCGTGAGGTCATCACCGACTCGGTCGAGACCGTGATGAGCGCCGAACGCCTCGACGGCTCCGTGCTCATGGCCGGCTGCGACAAGTCGATCCCCGGCATGCTCATGGCCGCCGCCCGCCTCGGACTCTCGAGCGTCTTCCTCTACAACGGCTCGATCATGCCCGGCACCGCGAAGCTCTCCGACGGCACGGAGAAGGAAGTCACCCTCATCGACGCCTTCGAAGCCGTCGGCGCGTGCCGCGCGGGCACGATGACCAGGGAGGACGTCGACGCCATCGAACGCGCCGTCTGTCCTGGTGAGGGTGCCTGCGGTGGGATGTACACGGCGAACACGATGGCCTCGGCCGCCGAGGCGATGGGCATGTCCCTACCCGGTTCCGCGGCCCCGCCGGCCATCCACCGCAACCGCACGATCTACGCCCGCCAGTCCGGTGAGGCCGTCGTCAACCTCCTGCGCAAGGGGATCACGACGAAGGACATCATCACGAAGGAGTCGCTGCACAATGCGATCGCCGTGGTCATGGCCTTCGGCGGATCGACCAACGCCGTCCTCCACCTCCTCGCGATCGCCGCGGAGGCCGGGGTCGACCTCGAACTCGACGACTTCAACCGGATCGGCGACAAGGTCCCGCACCTCGGCAACGTCAAGCCCTTCGGCGAGTACGTCATGAACGACGTGTTCAAGATCGGCGGCGTCCCCGTCGTCATGAAGGCCCTCCTCGACGCGGGTCTGCTCAACGGCGACTGCATGACGGTGACGGGCAAGACCGTGGCCGAGAACCTCGCCGCGATCAACCCGCCCGACCCCGACGGCAAGATCCTCCGGGCGCTGAACGACCCGATCCACGCGACCGGCGGCCTCACCGTCCTGCGGGGATCGCTCGCCCCCGAGGGTGCCGTCGTCAAGTCTGCGGGCTTCGACGCCGACGTCTTCGAGGGCACCGCCCGTGTCTTCGACCAGGAGCAACCGGCGATGGACGCCGTGCTGAACGGCGAGCTGAAGAAGGGCGACGTCGTCGTCATCCGCTACGAGGGCCCCAAGGGCGGTCCCGGTATGCGCGAGATGCTCGCGATCACGGGAGCGATCAAGGGCGCAGGCATCGGCAAGGACGTCCTCCTCATCACCGACGGTCGCTTCTCCGGAGGCTCGACGGGCCTGTGCATCGGCCACGTCGCGCCTGAGGCCGTCGACGGCGGCCCGATCGCCCTCGTCGAGGACGGGGACAGGATCACCGTCGACATCGCCGCCCGCTCGATCGACCTCCACGTCGACGAGGAGGTCCTGGCCGAACGCCGCAAGTCGTGGACGATCCCGGAGAACCACCGCCTCACCGGCGTCCTCGGCAAGTACGCGAAGCTCGTCCAGTCGGCCTCGACCGGCGCCGTGTGCCGCTGACCGTCGGTCGGTCTCACTCGATGCGCGTCGTTGTCCTCGACGACTACCAGAACGTGTCCCGCACGTTCGCGGACTGGTCGACCCTCGGCGCCGAGGTCGAGGTCGTCACCCGTCCCATCGTCGACACCGCTGACCTGGTGTCCGTGCTCACCGGCGCCGAGGCGGTCGTCGCGATGCGCGAACGCACCGTCTTCGACGCGGACCGTCTCGGTCGGCTGCCCGACCTCCGGCTGCTCGTGACCACAGGGGCGGCGAACGCGTCGATCGACCTCGAGGCTGCCCGGCAGCACGGCGTCACGGTGTGCGGCACCGAGGCCCCGCGCACCGCCACACCGGAGCTGACCTGGGGGCTCATCCTCGCCGTGCTCCGCCACATTCCCGCGGAGGATGCCAGGCTGCGGGCCGGCGGCTGGCAGGAGACGGTCGGGGGAGACCTCGCCGGGTCCCGCCTCGGCGTCATCGGTCTCGGTCGGCTGGGGTCGCAGGTCGCCCGGATCGGGCAGGCCTTCGGGATGGACGTCGTCGCGTGGAGTGAGAACCTCACCCCGGAGCGCGCCGCCGAGGTCGGTGTGCAGGCGGTGTCGAAGGCCGAGCTGCTGGCCACCTCCGATGTCGTGACGATCCACTACAAGCTGGGCGAACGGAGCCGGGGTCTTATCGGGGCGCCGGAGCTGGCGCTGATGAAGCCGAACGCGATCCTCATCAACACTTCGCGTGCGGGCCTCGTGGACACGGATGCGCTGGTCAGCGCGCTCGAGGCTGGCCGCATCCGCGGGGCCGGCATCGACGTCTTCGACTCGGAGCCTCTGCCGGTGGACCATCCGCTGCGGAGCTTGCCGCGCACCGTGCTCACCCCGCACCTCGGCTACGTCACCGAGGGAACCTATCGGATCTTCTACCCGCAGGCGCTCGAGGACATCGCCGCGTGGATGGCGGGGGAGCCGATCCGGGTGCTCACATAGGGCCGAGCTGTGCCCACCTGGGGTCGAGCTGCGCCTATCCGGGGTCGACCTGGCTGAGAATCCTGCGTCCGGGGCTTGCGTTCGAGCGCGCTCGAACTCGTAGCGTCATCGTCATGACCACGAATGACACGACCCCAGAACCCACCCGTACCCCGACTCCAACGACCACCATCCCGACCCCAACGATCGCCACCTCGGCGCCCGCCGCCAAGGACACCGCCACCTCGGCGACCGCGGCCCCGGGCGCCACCTCGGCGACCGCGACCCCTGACCCCGCATCCAGCCGCCCCGCGCGCTGGGCCATCACCGGGGCCTCCCAGGGCTTCGGCCGGGCGCTGACCGACGAGGTCCTGCGCCGAGGTCACGACGTCATCGCGGTGGTCCGCTCCCGCGAGTCCCTTGACGGTGCCGTCGCAGAGGTCGGTGACCGGCTGACGGTCCTCACCGCGGATCTGCGCGACCCCGACTCCGTCATTGAGCTGGGTGAGGCGATCGCGGCCCGCGACGTCGATGTGCTCGTCAACAACGCCGGGCGGGCGATCGTCGGGGCGGTCGAGGAGATCAGCCTCGGCGAACTGCGAGAGCAGCTTGAGCTGAACTTCTTCGCGGCGGCCGCACTCACACGCGCGGTCCTTCCGTCGATGCGGTCGCGGTCCCGCGGAGCGATCGTGCAGATGAGCAGTCAAGGCGGCAGGGTCTCGTTTCCCGCGGCCGGAGCGTACTCGGCGAGCAAGTTCGCGCTCGAGGGCTGGTCGGAGGCGCTTGCAGCCGAAGTCCGGCCGCTGGGCGTCGGCGTGAT
Organism: Brevibacterium metallidurans; assembly: GCF_037101285.1. Lineage (NCBI taxonomy): Bacteria > Bacillati > Actinomycetota > Actinomycetes > Micrococcales > Brevibacteriaceae > Brevibacterium > Brevibacterium metallidurans. The sequence goes on along the minus strand of NZ_BAAAAF010000005.1, from coordinate 146,675 downwards.
GCTCGTCGAGCCCTCCCGGTTCCGGACCGGGTTCAACACGGCGCATTCGCTTCGCACGGTGGCCGAGTCAGGCGCCTATGCCGACACGGTCGGACCTGCGCGCGCGGACCTCACCGCGGTCGACGGCAAGCAGGAGGGCGATCCCGTCCGTGCCGCCCGGATCATCGTCGACCTCGTCGAGGAGGAACTCGCGAATCGCAGTCAGCTGCCCCTGCGCCTTCCCCTCGGCGCCGAGGCGGTGCGGCGTCTGCGCGCGGCGTACAGTGGGAACGCGGCCGAAGTCGACCGGTGGGCCGAGCTTGCCGCCAGCGCCGACTTCCCGGGGATGCCGCCATCGAGAAGGGCGGTGTGAGTATGGCGACGGACGATCTCATGAGTCGGATCCTCGCCGATCTGGGCGACTTCGTCGAGGTCGACGGGACGCTGCCGGTCGAGGTCATCCACCGCCTCGTCGATTCGGGGGAGAGCGGTTCGCCCATGTCGATCGCCGAGGTGGCGCAGATGCTCGGCCTCTCCGCCCACACCCTGCGGTACTACGAGAGCCAGGGTCTCGTCACGGTCGGCCGTGACTCGGCCGGGCACCGGGTCTATGACACCGCGGCGCAGCGGCGTCTCGTCTTCCTCACCCGGATGCGGCTGTCCGGGATGCCGATGCGCGACCTCGCGCACTACGTCGAGCTCGTCGAGCAGGGGGAGGAGACGGTGCCGGAGAGACTCGACCTCCTGCTCGAGCACCGTGACACGGTCCGGCGGCGGATCCGCGAACTCACGCTTTCGCTTGCGGCAACGGAGTACAAGATCGCGACCTACGGCGGTCGCACGGGCGACGAGTCCCCGGCGACCGAGACCCCCTGAGCTTCTGCGCCCGAGAACGCCGAACGCGGACGATGCCGCAGCATCGCCCGCGTTCTGCGGCTCGGGTCGGTCCACCTCGGCGAGGACGGTCACCTCAGCCCATCTCGGCGAGGATCCTCCACCTCGGCGAGGACAGACCCGAAACGGACCGGTCAGTTCACCTCGGCGGGATCGGCGGAGACGCGACCGCCGTTCTCGAGGGCATCGATCGACGCCATCTCCGCGTCAGTGAGTTCGAAGTCGAAGACGTCGATGTTCTGGGCCATGCGCTCGCGGTTGTTCGACTTGGGGAAGAGGATGTGGCCGCGCTGCAGGTGCCAGCGGATGATGACCTGGGCCCACGACTTGCCGTGTGCGGCCGCGATCTCACCGATGACGGTCGACGCGTAGTCGACGTTGCCCTGGCCCAGCGGCCCCCAGGCCTCGATCTTGATGTCGTTCTCGGCGAGCAGGGGGCGGGTGTCGATCTGCTGGAACTGCGGGTGCAGCTCGATCTGGTCGACGGCCGGGATGATGCCGGTCTCGAGGATCTCCGGCAGGTAGCGATAGTCGAAGTTCGACACGCCGATCGACCGGGTCAGGCCCGCATCGCGGTAGCCGGGGAAGGCCTCCCAGGTCTCGACGGCGTTGTTCTGCGCCGGGGTCGGCCAGTGGATGAGGTAGAGGTCGACGTAGTCGAGGCCGAGCTTGGTCAGGCTCTCCTCAAGCGCGCGGCGCGACTCGGCGGCACCGTGGCGGTCGTTCCACAGCTTCGTCGTGACGAAGAGGTCCTCGCGGGCGATGCCCGAGTTCTTCAGCGCTCGGCCCACGCCCTCCTCGTTGCCGTAGACCGCTGCGGTGTCGATGTGACGGTAGCCGACCTCGAGGGCGTCGGTGACGATGCGCTCGGTTTCCTTCGGGTCGACCTTGAAAACGCCGAAGCCGAGCTGGGGGATGGTCTTGCCGTCGTTGAGAGTGAGAGTGGGTACCGACATGGTGTCGCCTTTCGTCACGGATGGGAGTCTGGTCGGCGCCCGCTGGGGCGCTTCGACAGGACGGCTGCCGTTCTCCGGCACCCGTCCGAGCGTACAACGACACAAGGCGCCTGGGGCATTCCCCGATCCGGCCGATTTCTCCGAGGTTCCCGTTCAACGGGAGAGGGACTCCTGTCCTCGCCGAGGCGGTCGCCCTGGTCAGTCGGCGATGGCCCGGTCAGGCGGTCGCCCTGGTCAGGCGGTGAACACCGTGTGGACGTCTCCGGTGTGGGCGCGGCCGACCAAGTCGGTGAGTTCGAGGACGACGGCGGAGCCGACCACCTCGGCGCCGAGTTCCGTGACGAGTGCCTGGGCGGCGGTGAGCGTGCCGCCGGTGGCGAGGATGTCGTCGACGAGGAGGACGCGGTCGCCGGGGTGAAGCACGTCCGGGGCTTCGATCGTCGCGGTACCGTATTCGAGCGAGTAGGACACGGCGGCCGCGGGTTTCGGCAGCTTCCCGGCCTTGCGGATGGGGAGGATGCCGGCGCCGGTCATCACGGCGATCGCTCCGGCGAAGAGGAAGCCGCGCGCTTCGAGTCCGCCGACGAAGTCGAAGCGCCCGACGAACGGGGCGACGAGCGCCTCGGTGACGGCGGTGAAGGCGGGACCGTCGGCGAGCAGCGGAGAGATGTCGCGGAAGTTCACCCCCGGCTCCGGATAATCGGGGATCGAGGTGATGAGGGCCTGCGCGCGGTCGAGATGTGCGTTCGTCACGGGTCAACCCTACTCGGGCGGACTCTTCCCGATGGAGCGGGCGGCCGTCGCACTGATCACTTGAGCGAAGCCAAGTAACGTCTCCGCCGGAGCCGCCAGCCGAAGAATGCTCCGATCGCGGCACCGACGAAGGGGATGATGAGAAAGGCGTCGAACGACTCGAACTCGAATCGCCACGACCACGGAATCAGGGGGTGGCCGAACGCGGCATTGAAGGCGATGAGACCGGCGACCACACCGATGTAGAGAAGCGTGGCGATGAGCTCGATCGGCCGGGCGGCGTTGCGCGCGAGGCCTGACTGCGACTGGAGCTCGACGCCTCGACGTCGCGCATAGCCGGTCGCGATGAGGCGCGGAATATCGGCGGTGACCATGATGAGCACGGCGGCGAAGAGAAGCCCGGACGCGAGGAGGACGAGCGCAACTGCAAGGGCGATCCAACGGAATGCCGAATAGCCGACGGCCAGAGCTCGAACGATGACCTGCTGCTCGCGTTCGTCGCTCAAGGGCATGTGATCGATGCCGGCGCTGCGTTCGAGAGTGTCGTCGATCCGCGACCACGATGAGCGACGCCCGCCGGAGGCAGTCTCGTCTGGGTTGCGATCATGCGAACTCATGGGGATCGGTCCTTCCTTGTCGGAGTCGGCGGGTCCTGGGTCGAGAACAGCTCCTCGACGCTCGACTCCAGGGTCGCGGCAATGCGCAGTGCGAGGTAGACACTCGGTGAGTAGTCCCCGCCTTCGATCGCGATGACCGTCTGTCGGGAGACACCGACCGCCTCGGCGAGGTGGGCCTGAGTCAGGCCGAGCTCACGGCGCCGCGCACGCAGGCGAGTGAGCATCTTCGACACCTTTCCTTCCGCATCGCCGTGATCGTCAGTTGCGTTGAACAAGTCAAAGATCTTTGACATTGTCACCGTTTCACAGTTCTTGCGCGTCCACAAACAGGCGGCCGTCCCGAGTCCACGAACAGAGGCATTACGCAGGGCGGCATGCAGGAGTATCGTCGTCATCACCGGGTCCGGAGGAGGTCGTATGAATGCTGAGCACGATCCGATCTCCCTCGCCCAGGCATTCGCGCGTGTGCCCCGGAGGCGCTTCCTTCCCGATGATCAGCAGGGGTGGGCTGAGAGCAACATCCCGCTCGAGATCGGATGCGATCAGACGAACTCGCAGCCGAGCACCGTCGCCGACATGCTCACGCTCCTCGAGGTCTCTCCGGGGCAGCGGGTCCTCGACCTCGGCTCGGGCTCGGGCTGGACGACGGCGCTCCTCGGCGTCCTCGTCGGTGAGAAGGGAAGCGTCGTCGGAGTCGAACGGCACCGGGAACTCCTCGACGGTGCGATCGCTGCCTGTGACGGTCTCGGGATCGAGTCGATCGAGTTCGCCGAGGCGGTCGCCGGGACTCTCGGCCTGCCCGAGCGAGCCCCGTTCGATCGGATCCTCGTCTCCGCCGGTGCCGCCAACCTGCCTGACAGCCTCGTCGCCCAGCTGGGTGTCGGGGGAGTGATGGTCATCCCGGTCGCAGGTGAGATGCTGCGCGTCGAACGCGCCGGCGAGGCCGGTGATGCCGTGTCGATCACCCGACATGGCCGCTACCGCTTCGTCCCCCTCATCGTGGAGTGACCGCACTTCGAGCGGCAGGCCACTCGTGGCCCCGCCGGCCCGGCGCTAGACGAGCGAGTCGCGCCACGCGCGGTGGAGCTGCGCGAACCGGCCCGTGCCGGAGATGAGCTCATCGGGCGTGCCGTCCTCGACGATGCGCCCGGCATCCATGACGAGCACCCTGTCGGCGATCTCGACGGTCGAGAGGCGGTGGGCGATGATGATCGCCGTCCTGCCCTCGAGCACCGTCGCCAGCGCCTTCTGCACGAGCCGCTCGGACGGGATGTCGAGGTGCGCGGTCGCCTCGTCGAGGACGACGACGTCAGGATCGGCGAGGAAGACACGGGCGAAGGACACCAGCTGCCGCTGCCCCGAGCTCAGCCGCCCGCCGCGCTTCTTCACATCCGTGTCGTAGCCGTTCGGCAGGCGACGGATGTAAGCGTCGAGGCCGACGGCGGTGGCCGCGGCGACGACCTCCTCATCGGTGGCCTCGGGGTTGCCGATGCGGATGTTGTCCGCGATCGTTCCCGCGAAGAGGAACGACTCCTGCGTGACCATGACGACGCTCGAGCGCAGTTCCGCATCGTCGAGGTCCCGCAGGTCGACCTCGTCGAGGCTGACTGTGCCCTCGGAAGGATCGTAGAACCGGGTGACGAGCTTGACCAGCGTCGACTTGCCCGCCCCGGTCGCCCCGACGAGCGCGACGATCTGGCCGGCCGGGATCGTGAGATCGAACCGGGGGAGGACATCGGGTCCGTCCGCGTACGCGAAGCGGACGTCGGTGAGAGTGATCGACCGTCCCGTCGCCGAGGCGGTGCCCCCATCCGTCGCCCCCGCCGGGGCGGCACCCCCGTCCGTCGCCCCCACCGAGGCGATACCCGCGGCGCTCTCGACCACCGCATGCGCGGGCAGGTGCTTCGGCGACGTCGGGGGCGGCACGCCCGGGTCGGTGTCGAGGACGGCGGCGATCTTCTCGAGCGCCGCCGAGGCCGACTGGTAGAGGTTGAAGGACTGGACGAGTTCGTCGAGCGGACCGTAGAAGCGGCGCAGGTAGAGGATGAAGGCCGCGAGCACGCCGACCTGCGTCCACCCCTCGATGACGAGCCACGCGCCGAGAACGATGATGACCGTCTGCGTGAGGTTGCCGACCAGACGCGTCCACCCGGCGAACCACGCGACTCCCCGCAGGGCGTCGGTGTTCGCGTCCCGGTACGCCGAATCCTGCTCCCGCAGCGTGCCCCGCCGGTCGGGCTGGCGCCGGTAGGCCTGGACGGCGCGGATACCGCCCATCGTCTCGACGAAGTGGACGATGACCTTCGCGATCGACGTGCGGGTGCGCCGGTAGGCGGCCCGCTGCGTCGAATGCGCTGCCTTCGTGATGAAGAACAGCGGAACGAACCCGGCGAAGACGACGATCGCCAAGGGCACATCGAGGACGATGAGCGTGACGGCGATGAAGAGCATCTGCAGCACCGCGAGCGCGGTCTCGAAGAGCGAGTACGAGAGGAACTGCTGCACGGACTCCATGTCCGAGGTCTGCCGGGACACGAGCCTGCCAGAGGTCGACTTCTCGTGATAGCCCAGGTCGAGCCGCTGGACATGCGTGAAGACCCGCGAGCGCAGCGCGAAGAGGATCTTCTGCGCGGTGATCCCGACCAGCCGGGTCGCCGTGAACGAGCACAGGGCCGCAGCCACCGCCGAGGCGACGAAGAGCACGACCGCCCGCACGAGCGGTCCCGTGTCCCCGTCGACGGCGGCCGGGATGCCCGTGTCGAGGGCATCTGCGATGAAGATCGGTCCGGCCACGAGCGCGGCCGAAGTGAGCACGACGATGACGAGGAGGAAGATCGCCATCGGCAGGTGCGGACGCACGAGCGAGAACAGCAGCGCCCTGGCCTTCGCCGCGATGTCCGGCGGCAGCGCTTCGACCTCGTCGTCGGCGGCGAGTCGCGGAGCGCTCATGCCCGGCCTCCTTCCCTGCTGTCGCTGCCTCCGCCGAGGCTGTCCCCGTCAAGGCTGTCCCCGGGCAGGTCGGCACCCGCCGGGCAGCGTCCCGCCGAGGCGGTCGCTCCGGTGCCCCGCGCCGAGGCGGTCGCCTGCATCCCCGCCCCCATGAGTTCGCGGTAGAGGTCGGAGGTCTCAAGCAGCTCCTCGTGCGTGCCCTGGGCGACGATGCGCCCGGAGTCGAGGACGGCGACGACGTCGGCAAGTGCCGCCGTCGAGGGGCGGTGGGCGATGATGAGGGTGGTCGAATCCGGCAGGATCTCCCGCAGCGCCTGCTGCACCCGGTCCTCCGTGTCGACGTCGACGGCCGAGAGCGGATCGTCGAGGACGAGGATGCGCGGCTTGCCGATCACGGCCCTCGCGAGAGCGAGCCGCTGCCGCTGACCGCCGGAGAGCGAGAGCCCCTGCTCGCCGACCTGCGTGTCGAGCCCCTCGGGCAGGCGGGAGACGAAGTCGGCGGCCGCGGTGATCTCGAGCGCCTGTCGGACCGCGTCGTCATCGGCACCGGGGGAGCCCATGACGACGTTGTCGCGCACGCTCGCGGAGAAGAGGATCGGATCCTCGAAGGACACGGACACGAGATGGCGCAGCTCGTTGACAGGCAGATCGCGGATGTCGGTGCCGTCGATGCGCACGGCCCCGGACGTGACGTCCTGGAGGCGCGGCACGAGCGAGGCGAGCGTCGTCTTGCCCGACCCCGTGGACCCGACGAGCGCCAGGGTCTGACCGGGGGCGACGTGCAGATCGAGGTGCTCGAGGGTGAGCCGGTCGGTGTCGGAGAAGTGGAAGGAGACGTCGTCGAAGGTCAGCTCTCCGCGGTAGCGGCCGACGTCCGGGTCGTCGTCGATACCGCCGCCGGAGTCGGTGATGTCATGCCGGATGTCGATGACCTCCCAGTACCTGCCGGCGGCGGTGATCGACATGAGCGCATCGGCGAGGAGGAAGCCGAGCATCTCGATGGGCATCCGCAGGACCATCGAGATCGTCACGCCCGCGACGACCGTGCCGATCGTCGTCCACCCCTGGACCACGCCCCACGTTCCGACGCCGACGATCCCGGCCTGCCCGAGCGTGGGCAGGAGGATGAGCACGGCCCAGAACCACGAGTCCAGCTTCGCCTTGCGCACCTCGAGGCCCTGGAACCTCCGGGAGAGGAGGGCGAAGCGCTCAGCCGCCCAGGGCGAGCGGCCGAAGGATTTGAGGATCCTGATGCCCTGGATCGACTCCTCGACGTCCGTCGTGATCTCCCCGACCGTGTCCTGCGAGAGCCGCGAGGCCTCCCGGTACCGGCGTTCGAACATCGCCGCCGAGACGATCGTCGGCACCGCCATGGCGATGACGATGATGCCGAAGACCGGCTGGAGGGCGAAGAGCATGATCGTGCCGACGAGGAGGACGACCGGGGTGGCGAGCAGGAACGGCAGGCCGAAGGCGAAGAACCGCCGCAGCTGTGAGAGGTCGTTCGTCGCCCGCGAGAGCAGCTGACCGGACTCCCACGAATCGTGGATCGCCACCGAAGTGTACTGGAGGCGGTCGAAGAGCCGGGCCCGCCACCTGATCTCCCAGGCGGAGACGACCGGGGCGACGATCATCCGCCGCGCCCACATCGCCACCGCCTCGGCGATGCCGATCGCCAGGACCCCGAGCACGGGCAGCCACAGGCCCGAGAGGTCGCCGTCGGTGATCGGACCGTCGATGATGTAGCCGGTGATGACCGGGACGACGAGCTGGATGCCGTTCGCGAGCAGGGTGAGCACGAGGACGACAGCGTAGATGCCGATCCGCGATCGCAGATCGGGCCAGAAGCGGAGGAGGGGGCGCACGGACATCAAGCCTAGTCCCGCGGAACCCCTGCGTCTATGGTCTCGCGATGCGGAATTCGGGTCGTCTGAAGTGGGGTTTTATTTATCCGCGAGAGACTCTGGACGGCCTCGCCGAGGTGGTCGCCGGGTCCCGATCTCACCAGACAGGCGTAGGATGTCCCAAATTGCGAGACGTTCGTTTCTGCAGTTTGACTCACTGAGAGGGGCGGTGAACCATTGAGGCATGACTCACCTTCTCGTCGTCGTCATTAGCCAGCGCGCGGATCAACCGTAGCCTGTCATCACGACACGTTCCGCGCGCCCCTACCGAAACCGGAGGGGCTTTTTTCATGCGGGGAACGGTGCGAGCGGGTCAAACCAGGAAGGAAACGAGATGGCAGCCACGCCCCCGGCCCAGAAGGCGGCCGCCGGAACTGCGCAGAGCGCAGCGCCTGCGAAGCCGACCCCGTCCAGCGTGCGAAGGAACTCGGCCCCCGAGGTCCTCACCGGAGCGCAGGCGATCGTCCGCAGCCTCGAGCGCCTCGGCGTCGACACCGTCTTCGGCCTGCCCGGCGGCACCATCCTTCCGACCTACGATCCGCTGTTCGAGACCGACAAGATCCGCCACATCCTCGTCCGCCACGAACAGGGCGCAGGCCACGCCGCCGAAGGGTACGCGGCCGCCTCGGGCAAGCTCGGCGTGTGCATCGCGACCTCCGGGCCCGGGGCGACGAACCTCATCACGGCGCTCGCCGACGCCCACATGGACTCTGTGCCCGTGCTTGCGATCACCGGTCAGCAGTCGTCGAAGCTGCTGGGCACCGACGCCTTCCAGGAGGCCGACATCGTCGGCATGACGATGCCGGTGACCAAGCACAGCTTCCTCATCACCAAGCCTGAGGACATTCCCGCGGCGATCCTCAACGCCGCCCACATCGCCACGACCGGCCGGCCCGGCCCCGTGCTCGTCGACATCACGAAGGACGCCCAGACCGGCACGGCCCCGTTCGTCTGGCCCGAAGAGGCCCAGCTGCCGGGCTACCGGCCGATCCTCAAGCCGCACGCGAAGCAGATCCGCGAGGCCGCGCGCCTCATCTCCGAGGCCCACCGTCCCGTCTTCTACATCGGCGGCGGCGTCATCCGCTCGGAGGCGGAGAAGGAGCTGCTGCGCCTGGCCGAGGCGACGAACATCCCCGTGGTCACCACGCTCATGGCCCGCGGCGCGTTCCCCGACTCCCATCCGCTCCACCTGGGCATGCCGGGCATGCACGGCAGCGTGCCCGCGGTGACCGCGTTCCAGAAGGCCGACCTGCTCATCGCCATCGGCGCCCGCTTCGATGACCGGGTGACCGGCAACCTCGACTCGTTCGCCCCGCACGCGCAGGTCATCCACGCCGACATCGACCCCGCGGAGATCGGGAAGAACCGGGCCGCCGAGGTCGCGATCGTCGGCGACGCCCGTGAGGTGCTCTCGGAGATCCTCACCGAGCTGCGCGGCAAGTACCCGCAGGCCCTCGATCGCCAGCGCGAACCGTGGTGGCGCTTCCTCTCCCGCCTCAAGCGCACGTACCCGCTCGGCTACGAGAAGCACGGCGAACTCTGCGATCCGCAGTACGTCATCTCCCGCATCTCGGCTCTGACCGGCCCCGAGGCGGTCTACGCCGCCGGCGTCGGCCAGCATCAGATGTGGGCTGCGCAGTTCGTCGAATTCGAACGTCCCCGCTCGTGGCTGAACTCCGGGGGACTGGGCACGATGGGCTACTCGGTGCCCGCTGCCATGGGCGCGAAGGTCGCCGAACCCGACCGGGTGGTGTGGGCGATCGACGGCGACGGCTGCTTCCAGATGACCAACCAGGAGCTCGCGACCTGCGCCCTCGACGGCATCCCCATCAAGGTCGCGATCATCAACAACTCCTCCCTGGGCATGGTGCGCCAGTGGCAGACCCTGTTCTACGACGGCCGCTACTCGAACACCGACCTCAACACGGGACATGAGACGATCCGGATCCCGGACTTCGTCAAGCTCGCCGAGGCGTACGGTTGCTTTGCGCTGCGCGTGGACAGCAACGACGACGTCGATGCCGCGATCCAGCAGGCCCTCGAGGTCAACGACCGGCCTGTCGTCCTCGACTTCACGGTCCCGCCCGATGCGATGGTGTGGCCGATGGTCGCCGCCGGGGTCTCGAACGACGAGATCGAATACGCCCGCGGCATCCGCCCCGAGTTCGATGGCGACGGGGACGAGCCCGTGGAATCGGTCATCGAAGAGGGCGACCCCGAGGACAACGACACGCTGCGCTCCGTGGCTCAGATCGAAGGAGGCCTGGAATGAACAGCCGGCACACCCTCTCCGTGCTCGTCGAGAACAAGCCGGGCGTGCTCACGCGCTTCACCGGCCTCATCGCCCGCCGCGGCTTCAACATCCACAGTCTCGCCGTGGGCGTGACCGAGCACGACGAGCTCTCCCGGATCACCGTCGTCGTCGACGTCGGCGACGTCCCGCTCGAGCAGGTGACGAAGCAGCTGAACAAGCTCGTCAACGTCATCAAGATCGTCGAACTCGAACCCGCCTCCTCGGTGCGCCGGGCCCACGTCATCTACAAGGTCAAGGCCAACGCCGCGACCCGGCCGCAGGTCGCGGCTGCCGTGGAGATGTTCCGGGGCTCGATCGTCGACGTCTCGACGGACTCCGTGTGCGTCGAGGCCACCGGCGAACTCGGCAAGGTCGAGGCCCTGCGCGAGGTGCTCGAGCCCTTCGGGATCAAGGAGATCGTCCAGTCGGGCACCGTGGCGATCGGCCGCGGTCCGAAGTCGATCACCGACCGTGCCCTGCGCAGCTGAGCGCGGCCGGCGCGGCCGCGGCACCGAGTCCGCGTTCCATTCCGTGGAACGACAGGCGTCTCAATAAATGAACATCCGTACCGAACTGTGAAACAATGGGGTCATCACCCCGAAACCTCGAAGGAGCACGAACCATGGCAGAACGCTTTTACGACGACGATGCCGACCTGTCCCTGATCCAGGGCAAGAAGGTCGCCGTCATCGGCTACGGCTCGCAGGGCCACGCCCACGCACTGAGCCTGCGCGACTCCGGCGCAGAGGTCCGCATCGGACTCAAGGAGGGGTCGTCGAGCCGTGACAAGGCCGCCGCCGAAGGGCTCGAGGTCGGCACCCCCGCCGAGGTGGCCGCCTGGGCCGATGTCATCACCATCGCCGCCCCCGACCAGGTGCAGGCCGAGATCTTCGAGAACGAGGTCAAGGACCAGCTCACCCCGGGCAAGGCGCTCGTGTTCATCCACGGCTTCAACATCCGCTACGGCTACATCAAGGCCCCCGAGGGCGTCGACGTCGTCATGATCGCCCCGAAGGGACCCGGCCACGTCGTCCGTCGTGAGTACGTCGACGGCCGCGGTGTGCCCGTGCTCGTCGCCGTCGAGGTCGACGCGAGCGGTCAGGCCTGGCAGCTCGCGCTCTCTTACGCGAAGGCCATCGGCGGTCTGCGCGCCGGCGGCATCAAGACGACCTTCACCGAGGAGACCGAGACGGACCTCTTCGGCGAGCAGACCGTGCTCTGCGGCGGCGTCTCGCACCTCGTCCAGTACGGTTTCGAGGTCCTCACCGAGGCCGGCTACCAGCCGGAGATCGCGTACTTCGAGGTCCTCCACGAGCTCAAGCTCATCGTCGACCTCATGGTCGAGGGCGGCATCGCCAAGCAGCGCTGGTCGATCTCCGACACCGCCGAGTACGGCGACTACGTCTCCGGTCCCCGGGTCATCACCCCCGAGGTCAAGGAGAACATGGAGAGCGTGCTCGTCGACATCCAGAACGGCACCTTCGCCGAGCGCTTCATGACCGACCAGAAGAACGGCGGCACGGAGTTCAAGGAGCTGCGCGCCAAGGAGGAGAAGCACCCGATCGAGGCCACGGGCCGTGAGCTGCGGAAGATGTTCGCGTGGCTCAAGGACACCGACGACGACTACACCGAGGGCACCGCCGCTCGCTGATGAGTCGCCGCTGAACGGCGCTGCTGAACGGCACTGACCGAAAGGCACTGACCGAACCGAGGCCGAAGGCGCCGATGGTTTCCATCGGCGCCTTCGGCATGTCCTGGCATCGTTCGGCTACCGACGGCAAACCGCGCCGCGGGGCGACCCCCGGCGAGCGCCGGCCGCCGGCTCCTAAGCCGCGAGCCGCGCCGCCCGCCTGGCCGCCTGGATCCGCGGGTCGGGCACGGGGGCGGACTCGATGAGCTCCCGGGTGTAGGCCTGCCGGGGGTCGGTGAGCACCGTGAGACTCGAGCCCTCTTCGACGATGCGCCCGTCCCGGAGGACGACGACGCTGCTCGCGAGCTGTTCGACGACAGCGAGGTCGTGGCTGATGAACAGGCACGCGAAGTCGTGCGCCTCATGGAGGTCGGCGAGCAGACGGAGGACCCCGCGCTGGACGGAGACGTCGAGGGCCGAGGTCGGTTCGTCGGCGATGAGCAGCTTGGGGTCGAGGACGAGCGCCCGGGCGATCGCCACCCGCTGGCGCTGGCCGCCTGAGAGCTCATGCGGGTAACGCTCGGCGAAGTCGGCGGGCAGCTGGACGTCCTCGAGCAGGGTGCGCACCCGGGCCTCGATCTCCCGGGTGGGAAGGTCGGTGTGGACGCGCAGGGGTTCGGCGATCTGGCTGCCGACCGAGCGCCGCGGATTGAGCGAACCGCGCGGGTCCTGGAAGACGACCCCGACCTCGGCGCGCAGTCTCCGCTGCCGCCGGTTCGACCGCGTCGACACCCGAGTTCCGGCGACGAACGCCTCACCCGAGGTCAGCGCCTGACCGCCGGTGAGAACGTTCGCGATCGTCGACTTCCCCGACCCGGACTCACCGACGAGGCCCATGATCGTGCCCGCCGGGATGCTCAGGCTGACATCGTCGAGGGCGACGACCTGCCGGCCCGAGGTGCGGTGGACGACCGTGGCGTTCCGGAGTTCGGCCGCCGGGACCGGTTCCGAGCCGGTGGTCGACTCCGCGCCGGCGCGGGACCCGGCGTCACCCGAGGACCCGGCGTCCGCCTCGGCGGGAGCGGGCCCACCGCGGTCGACGACGGCCGAGAGCCGGGGGACGGCGGCGAGGAGCTGACGAGTGTACTCGGTGCTCGGGTGGTCGAAGACCTCCGTGACCGAACCGGTCTCGACGATGCGGCCGTCCTTCATCACGGCGACGCGGTCGGCGATGTCGGCGACGACGCCCATGTCGTGGGTGATGAGGAGGACCGCCTGCCCGGCCTGCGCCTGAGCCAGGAGGAGGTCGAGGATGCCGGTCTGGACGGTGACGTCGAGGGCGGTGGTCGGTTCGTCGGCGATGAGGACCTGCGGGTCGTTGATCGTCGCAAGCGCGATCATCGCCCGCTGGAGCTGACCGCCGGAGAGCTCGTGCGGGTAGGCGCGGGCGATCTGCTCGGGATCGCTCAGCCCCACGGTGCGCAGCTGCGCGAGCACCCGCTCCCGGATGTCGGAGGACGACCCCGACCCGCCAGATGACCCCGCCGACCGGCCCGAGGACCCAGCGCTCGCGGCATGCGCACGGACCGCCTCGGCGATCTGACGGCCGATGCGGAACATCGGGTTGAACGCACTCATCGGCTCCTGGAACACCACGCCGATCCGCTCCCCGCGGATCGGCCGCAGCGCCTCGGCGTCGAGGCCGACGAGCTCGATCGCGCCCCCGGCCGGGGTGGGACCGACCGGATCGCGCAGGAGCACCGACCCCGCCTGGCTCGCCCCGGGGACGAGACCGAGCGGGGCGAGCGCGGTGACGGACTTCCCCGACCCCGACTCGCCGACGAGCGCGAGGATCGAACCGGGGACGAGGTCGAAGGAGACCTCCCGGGTGACCTGGCGCGCGCCGAACGCCACCGAGTAGTCCCGGTAACTGAGCGCGGGGATCGGCTCGCTCATCGACTCAGCCCTTCAGGGAGGCCTTGAAGTACACCGGGTAGGCCGGGAACTCGCCGATGATGAAGTTCTCGACGTTCGAGCCGTGGAGGAACGAGTTCCTGTTGTACGTCAGCGGCACGACGGGAGCGTCCTCCATGATCCGCCTGTCCGCCTCGGCCCACACCTTCTGCGCCTCGGCCGGGTCGACGGTCTCTGTCGCCTTCCTGATGAGGGCGTCGACGTCCTTGTTCGAGTAGCGGGAGATGTTGTAATTCCCGCCGCCGATCTGCGAGGAGTCGAAGAGCGGCTGGATGTTGCCGTTGGCCGAGGGGAAGTCCGGCTGCCAGGACCCGAGCGCGAGATCGTAGTCGCCCTGGTCGTCCGTGGCGTCGGCGGAGTACGTGTTCGAGTCCACGGACTTGATCTTCACGTCGATGCCGGCGCGTTTCAGTCCCTGCTGGATGGCCTCGGCCTGGGCGACGAAGGTCGCGGAGTTCTGCGTGAGCAGGGTGAGCGTGCCGAGGTCGGCCCCGGACTCCTTGAGCAGTGACTTCGCCTTCTCGACGTCGCCTGCGGGTTCGGCCGGGTAGAGGTCGTAGTCGACGCGGCCGGGGATGCCCGGGGTGATGAGCGTGGTCGCGAAGTCACCGGAGATCTCCCCGCCACCAGCGATGCGGAACGTGTTCTTGTCCACGGCGTAGTTGATTGCCTGCCGGACCTTGACGTCCTTGAGCGCCCCGCGCTGCGTGTTCATCGCCAGGTACGCGAGCGCACCGGGACCCGAGGTCACGAGCCTCGACTTCGCGTTCGGGTCGCCCTGGACCTGCGCGAGCTGGGAGGCGGGGACGAAGCTGGCGGAGAAGCCGTTCTTCGCATCCCCGGAATCCGAGATGAGCGCCTGCGAGGTCACCGAGGCGTCCTGCCCGAGCTTGAACACGACGGAGTCGGGTCCGGCGGTGCGCACAGGATCCGTGTCCTGGTTCCACTGGTCGTTGCGGGTGAGCACCGCCTCGGCGCCCGAGCGGTTCGATTCGACCTTGTACGGGCCCGAGGCGATCGGGTCGAGACCGTACCTGCTCGGGTCGTCCTTGTCCTCGGGGACGGGGGAGAAGGCCGGCATCGAGACGATCCACGGGAAGTCGCCGAAGGACGAGTTGAGGCGGAAGACGATCGTCTTGTCGTCCGGGGTCTCGATCGACTTGAGGTCCTCGCCCTTGAACGGTCCCTGGTATTCGGCACCGCCTTCGAGGAGCCCCTTGTGATAGCTCAGGCCGCCGGAGAGTTCGGTGGAGAAGGAGCGTTCGATGCCGTACTTGATGTCCTTCGTCGTGATCGGATCACCGGTCTCGTACTTCAGTCCGTCCTTGAGCGTGAACGTCCACGTCTTCCCGTCGTCGCTGACCCTGCCGGTGTCCGTGGCGAGGTCGGGCACGACCTTGCCGGGCTTGTCCGGCTGGATGTCCCACGTCGTCAGACGCCGGTGGACGAGGGAGAGCGAGGTGATCGCCAGGCCCTGGCTCTTGCCGGGGTCGAAGTCGATGTCGGGGTCCTCGGAGAAGATGTTGAGCGTGCCGCCCTTCGTCGTCTCGCCCAGCGTGTTGCCCTGCGAGTCGTCGTTCAGCCCCGGGTTGGCGTTGCATCCGGTGAGGACGAGGCCGAGGGCGAGTGTTGCGGCGGCGAGGCCGATGCGTTTCATGATGGTCCTTTGCGTGGAGTGAGGTCTGAGGTGGTCGGAGGCTGGGGGCGCGGACATCGGCGCCGGTCGGGGGCGCGTCGAATCGGGCGTCTCATCGTGCGGCCCCGATCCGCGGGTCGAGGAGCGAATAGCTCAGGTCAGCGAGGAGGTTGGCGATGATGACGACGGCCGCGGCGAAGAGCGTGACCCCGACGATGACCTGGATGTCGAGGGCGGAGACGGATTCGAGCAGCAGCGTGCCCACCCCGCCGAGGGCGAAGACCTTCTCCGTGATCACCGCCCCGCCCAGCAGACCGCCGATGTCGATCGCGAACAGCGTCGTCAGGGGCACGACCAGGTTGCGCAGCCCGTGCTTGCCGACGACGACGGTCTCGCTCAGGCCCTTCGCCCGGGCCGTGCGGATGTAGTCCTGGCTGAGCACCTCGAGCATCTGCCCCCGCGTGAGCCGGGCGTAGATCGCCCCGTTGGCGATCGCGAGCACCACCCACGGCAGGATGAGGTGGAAGGCCCACAGCGCCGGATTCTCCGTGAGCGGGACGTACCCGCCGATCGGCAGGACGTTGAGGGTGAAGCCGAAGAGGAGCACGCCGAGGAGGCCGAGCAGGTACGTCGGGGCCGAGATCCCCGTGATCGCCGCCCCCATGACCGCGGAGTCGGTGAACGTGCCCCGCTTGAGTGCGGCGATGAGGCCCGCGGCGATGCCGCCGATCGCCCAGAGCACCGCGGCGCCGAGGGTGAGCGAGAGCGTCACCGGCAGACGCTGGATGATGAGATCGGTGACCGAGTCGCGCAGCCGGAACGAGTACCCGAAGCACGGCGCGTTGCAGTGGATGGCGGTGGCGCCCTCACCGAAGGTGCGCCCGCCGATGATGCCGGCGAGGAAGTCTCCGAGCTGCTTCCACCAGGCCTGGTCGACGCCGAGGTAGCGCTCCACCTCGGCGAGGCGCTCCGGGGAGCAGGGCTTGCCGCATGAGAGCTGGGCGGGGTTGGTGGGCATGAGGTAGAAGATCGCGAAGCAGGCGGCGGCGATGAGGATGAGGACGACGATCGCCCCGAGGATCCGGGAGACGATGAAACGCAGCTTCACGGCTGACCTCCCGCGCTCATGGGGTCGATCCGGGCGGCCTCACCCGTGCGGTTCTCGGCGGGGTCGAGGGCGTCGCGGAGGCCGTCGCCGAACATGTTGAACCCGAGCGTGACGAGGAAGAGCGCCATGCCGGGGAAGATGAGGTACATCGGGTCGACCTGGACCCAGGAGATCGCGTCGGAGATCGACCGACCCCACGAGGGCGTGGGCGGGGAGACGCCGACGCCGAGAAAGGACAGGGCCGCCTCGGCGCCGATCTTGCCGGGGATCGAGACGGTCGTGAAGACGATGACGGTGGCGACGATGTTCGGCAGGATCTCCCGGACGATGATGCGCGCGCTGCCGGTGCCCTGGGCGGCCGCGGCCCGGACGAAGCCGCGTTCGCGCAGGGACAGGGTCTCGCTGCGCACGACGCGGGCCACCGGCGGCCAGCCGAAGAACCCGATGACGAGGATGAGCAGGAGCGGGCGCGGGAAGCTCGCGGGCACCGTCGCCGAGAGCGCGATCGCGAAGATGAGGAACGGGAAGCCGAAGACGATGTCGGTCAGCCGGGACAGCAGCCGGTCGGCGAGGTGACCGTAGAAGCCGGCGATGAGTCCGATCGCCACGCCGACGATGACGGAGACGACGGTCGCGGCGAGGCCGATGAGCAGGGAGACCTGCGCGCCGTAGCTGACGATCGCGAAGAGGTCGCGTCCCGTGCGCGGTTCGACCCCGAACCAGTGCTGAGCACTCATCCCGCCCAGCGGTCCCGCGGGAGCCGTGTCGGGGCCGAGCAGCTCGGGGTTGTAGGCGTACGGGCTGTTGCCGGTGAGGGCCGCGAACACCGGGGCGAGGACCGCGAGGAGGACGAAGACGACGACGAGTCCGAGGCCGATCATCGCCGGCCGGGAGCGCTTGAGCCGCGACCACACGCCGTCTGCGCGGCGGCTGCGGCCGGGTGGGGCTGTCGTCATCGTGGTCCTTCGATTCGTGGTCGCTCGGACGGGCGGTGGGCGTGCGTCCGGGATCGCCGAACTGCTCAACAATTATGCGCCTGATCGTCCTCTGTGCAAAGTCATGAAGTTCCGTGACAAGGTCCAGGTCAGCGCGCCGGTGCTAGAGTCGCAGGCAGGGAACGGCAGGCCGGTCGACGAGGAAGGCGACATTGTGACGAACTACCGCTTCGAGAGCTTCACCCCCGCCTTCGACGCCTCGACCGGCGAACCGGACGAGCGGACGAAGGGCTACTTCGCCTCGACGAGCGTCGGCTTCCACGACTCCCGGTCCACCGAGGCGGCGCTGAAGAACCGCGTCCAGCGCGCGATCGACGACGGCCGGCACCTCACCGCGGTCTATGCGGACAGCGAATACGAGTACGCGCTGGGCGCCGACATCCCCGTGGCGACCTTCGCGTGGTTCGACAAGCTCGTCAACGTCGGCGGCGGCCGGCTCGTCCCGGCCCACCTCATCACGTGGGTGACGGTGCGGCCCACGCACCGCAGGCGGGGTCTGCTGCGGTCGATGATGACGACCGACCTCGCCGAGGCGAAGGCCGCCGGCTACCCGTTCGCCGCACTCACCGCGACCGAAGGCGGCATCTACTCCCGGTACGGCTTCGGAGTCGCGACGTGGTCGCATGCGATCGAGGTCGACACCTCGCCGGGCTTCCAGATGATCCGCGAACCCGACCGGCGGGTCGAGATGTGCCTGCCGAGCGTCCTGCGCGAGCTCGCCCCGAAGATCTACGGCGAGTTCATGCGCACTTCGCCCGGGGCCATGGAACGGCAGCAGACCTACATCGAACGCGCCACCGGCGACCTCAACCCGGAGACCGGGGAGGCCGACCGCGGGGTGCGGGCGGCCCTCCACTTCGGTGAGGACGGGGAACCCGACGGCTATGTGTCCTACAAGTTCGCCGGCTGGTCGGTCAAACCGCCGACGATCGAGCTCATCGACTTCGTCGCCGCCACCGATGCGGCCTATGCCTCCCTGTGGTCGTTCCTCGCCGCGATCGACCTCTCGAGCCGGGTGACGTTCGGCGAATCCGCCGAGGACTCGCCGCTGCCGTGGCTGCTCACGGACTCCCGGCGGGTGCGCACGACGTCGACGGAGGACAACATCTGGATCCGCGTCCTCGACGTCAAGGCCGCACTCGAGGCCAGGCCCTGGTACGTCGCGGGCGAGCTCGTGCTCGAGATCGACGATCCGCAGGAGCTGGCCGGAGGGAAGTTCCGGATCACCGCGGACGGGGAGAACGCGACCGTCGAGACGGCCTCGGAGTCGACGCCGGCCGACCTCAGCCTCGGCATCGCCGAACTCGGCTCCCTCTACTTCGGCGGCGCCGACCCCGTCATCCTCGTCCGCGCCGGACGCATCGAGGAGAACACGCCGGGGGCCGCCGTGCAGGCGAGCGCAATGTTCAGCCTCGGCCGGATGCCGTACTCGCCCAACGGGTTCTGAGGGACGCGCGGGGACTGCGCGGGGAGCACAACCTCGGTCGACGTCCTCTCTCGGCCCCCGGACGACGTTCCCAGATCCTGAGACTTTGTGAAAGCTTTCACTCACTCTCATAGGATGAACCCGTCCCGGATCCCTAAGGAGTAACCAGTGCCCAAGCCCATTGTGCTCATCGCCGAAAACCTGTCACCGGCCACCATCGACGCACTCGGAGGCGACTTCGAGATCCGTCACACCGACGGCGCTGACCGCTCCCAGCTTCTCTCCGCCATCGCCGATGCCGATGCCATCCTCGTCCGCTCGGCCACGCAGGTCGACGCCGAGGCGATCGCGGCCGCGAAGTCGCTCAAGGTCATCGCCCGCGCCGGCGTCGGTCTCGACAACGTCGACGTCCCCGCTGCCACCTCGGCGGGCGTCATGGTCGTCAACGCCCCGACGTCGAACATCATCTCCGCCGCCGAGCTGACGATGGCCCACATCCTCGCCTCCGCCCGCTACTTCGGCGCCGGCAACTCCTCGCTCAAGGCGGGGGAGTGGAAGCGCTCGAAGTTCACCGGCGTCGAACTCTACGAGAAGACGCTGGGCATCATCGGCCTCGGCCGCATCGGCGGACTCGTCGCCGAGCGCGCGAAGGCCTTCGGGATGCGCCTGGTCGGCTACGACCCCTACATCACGCAGGCCCGCGCCGCGCAGATGGGCGTCGAGGTGCTCGACCTGCCGGGCCTGCTCGCGGTCTCCGACTTCGTCACCGTGCACATGCCCAAGACGCCGGAGACCCTCGGCATGATCAGCACCGAGCAGTTCGCGCAGGCCAAGCCCGGTGCCCGCTTCGTCAACGTCGCCCGCGGCGGCATCATCGATGAGGAGGCCCTCGCCGAGGCGGTCGCCGCCGGCACCGTGGGCGGGGCCGGTATCGACGTGTGGAACGTCGAACCGCCCGAGCACTCGACGCTCATGGAGCTCGACGCCGTCAACGTCACCCCCCACCTCGGCGCTTCGACGGCCGAGGCCCAGGAGAAGGCCGGCGTCGCGGTCGCGAAGTCCGTGCGCAAGGCGCTCGCCGGGGAACTCGTGCCCGATGCGGTCAACGTCGCCGGCGGCGCGATCCACGAGGACGTCCGTCCCGGCATCCCGCTCGCCGAGCGACTCGGCCGGGTCGTCAATGCGCTCGCGGAGTCCTCGGTCACGCACTTCAAGGTCGAGGTCAACGGCGAGATCGCGGACAAGGACGTCTCCGTCCTCAAGCTCTCGGCGCTCAAGGGACTGTTCAAGGACGTCGTGTCCGACCAGGTCTCGTACGTCAACGCCCCGCTGCTCGCCGAGGAGCGGGGGATCGGCGTCGAGCTCACCACGGATCCGTACTGCGAGTCCTTCCGCAACATCACCCGCCTGACCGCGACGACCGGCGACGGTCAGCGGATCACGGTCGCGGGCACCGTGACGGGGCCGAAGCTCGTCCAGAAGCTCACCGAGGTCGACGGCTTCGACCTCGAGATCGAGCTCACCGACAACCTGCTCATCTTCCGCTACGAGGACCGTCCCGGCATCATCGGCCAGCTCGGCCTCGCGCTCGGGGCGAACGAGATCAACATCGCCGGGATGCAGGTCTCGCCCTCGGACGAAGGCAATGAGGCGCTCTCGGTCATGGCCGTCGACTCGGCTGTGCCCGAAGAGGTCGTCCGGACCGTGGCCGGGGCCGTCAATGCATCGGCGTTCTCTGCGGTCTCACTGCAGGAGGACTGAGCCGCGCGGGTCACCGTTCAGGCGCCGGTCACCGCCTATGATGGTCTGCGCACGACGATCGTCGTGCGCAGACCATCGCCGGTCCGGTGATGTGCGTGCGCGTCACCGCGCCTGCGAGCACACCACGAAGGAACCCATGACCGACTCTGCATCGTCCCCTCATTCCTCGACCGCACCGACCCGCCGTTCCGCCAACGGCCTCGGCGACCTCTCCCAGCCGCTGCCGGGCGCGAGCCTCAAGCAGGCTGCCGGACGGTTCTTCAAGAAGTACACGACCTTCACCGGTCGCGCCTCGCGCAGCGAGTTCTGGTGGTCCTACCTGCTCGTCGCCGTGCTCACGCTCGTTCCCTACATCCTCGTCATCGCCGGCGTCTCGATCGGCACCGCCTGGGCGGCGGCCAACCCGAAGGTCACCGAGCTCGGCGTCGATGCGAACGGCGAAGCGATCACCTTCGAACAGTCCCCGGGCATCATGAACCATGCCCCTGCGGCGACGCTCATCATCATCGGCCTCGTGCTGCTGTTCCTCGTCTTCCTCGCCGTCATCGTGCCCTTCCTCGCCGTCACGGTGCGCCGCCTCCACGACGCGAACATGCCCGGGCCGATGATCTTCCTCATCCTCATCCCGTTCGTCGGTTCGCTCATCGTGCTCGTCCTCATGTTCTTCGCCTCGAAGCCCGAAGGCGCGCGCTTCGACGTCCGGAACTGAGCCGCCGAGCTACCGGCGCAGGGCGGGCAGCCTGGTCCGCGCGGCGATGACCGTCCAGAACGCATCGGCGAGGACGACGACGGTGAGCCCGAGCAGTACCCCGGCGATCGTGTCGGTGAGCCAGTGGACCTGGAGGGCCGTGCGCGACCACATCATCGCCAGGATCCACACCGCCGCCAGCGCGAACGGCCAGTGGAATCTCCACCGGGTGGGATCGGCGCTGCGGTCCATGTGCGCGCGGGTCGCGATGAGCGCAAGTCCCATCGCGAGCGCCGTCGCCCCCATCGCATGCCCCGAAGGGTAGGAGAAGCCGAGCGAATCGTAGAGCTGGTCGTGCGGTCTCGGCCGCATGACCAGCGCTTTGATGATCTCGGATAGGGCCACGCCGAGGAGCATCGTCGTCACGAGGACGACCGCTGCCCGGAACCGGCGCAGGAGGACGAGGAGGGCGGCAGCCAGACCTGTGCAGATCATGGCGCCGTTGACCCCGCCCACCTCGGCGAGGGTGACGGCGATCCAGTACGGCACGGAACCGACGTCGAGGCCGACGAGGTGGAGCCAGCGTTCGTCGACGACGGTGCCCGCGGTGCCGCTCAGGCGCAGCCACAGGCCGAAGCCGAGGACCACCGCCATCGCGGGCAGGGTCGCCCACAGCGTCCACGTGGGAAGGGGGACGATGGGGCGAGGGGAGTCTGTGGGCGGGCGGATCAGGCGTTCCAGAGACCGTAGGTGTCGGCAAGGGAGGCGATCTTCTTCGCCCTGGCCAGACGGGGCAGGTACGAGCCGTCGGTGATCTCGGTCCCGCCCTCGGCGGCGGCGAGCATCTGGCGGGCCCACGTGCGCTCGTCCTCGCTCGGGCTCATCGCCTCGTTGAGGGCGTTGACCTGGTCGACGTTGAGCACGAGCTTGCCGGTCATGCCCATCATGTGGGTGACGTCGGCGTCCTTGCGGACCTGCTCATCGCTGGCATCGGCGGCCGAAGGGCCGTCGATGGCGCCGGGCAGACCGCCCATGCGCGAGGCGATGGTCAGGCGGGAACGGGCGTAGGCCAGTGCCATCGGATCGCCGGAGAAGCCGGTGTCCTTGCGGAAGTCGTTCGTGCCGAAGGCGAGGCGGAAGGTGCCGGGCGCCTCGGCGATCTTCGTCGCGTTCTCCACCCCGCGGGCGGATTCGAGGAGGGCGATGACGGGCAGGCCGGCCTTCGCACGCATCGCGGAGTACGAGACCTGTTCGGGGCGCTCGGTCTCGGGCAGCATGACGCCGCGCAGTCCCGGCAGCGTGGCGACGGCGGCGAGGTCGTCGTCCCAGAACTCCGATTCCATCTTGTTGATCCGCACCCAGGCGGACATGCCGGATTCGAGGGCGCGCACGACGTTGTCGCGGGCCTCGAGCTTGTTGTCCTCAGCGACAGAGGCCTCGAGGTCGAAGATCACCGAATCGGCCTCCGAGGCCTGGGCCCGCGCGAAGATGTCCGCCTTCGCCGCATTGACGAGCAGCCACGAGCGGGAGAGTTTGGCGGGAAGGGAAGCGGCGCGACGATTGCGGATCGTGTCTGTCAAGGATCGACTTTCTCTCGGAAGCGGTGAGTCGGCGAGTCAGCGGTCGCGATCGACCGGCAGCGCGACCGCGGCGGCTGAAGGTCGACCGAGGCCGCAGCGACCGCGGCGGCTGACCCCCATTTTCGTCGGTCGACCGAGGATTGTGTAGTCGGAGTCCAAGATTGGGACGTGAAATTGTCCACGTCGCAATGTGTGGCATCATCGATCCGCCGAGGCGGTCCGCAGGTCCTGCGTACGCTGCCTGCCCTGCCCCGCCGCGTGTCCACATAGTAGGACGGCGTAGTTGCATGATGAGATGAGTTCTAGTCTGGCGGCATGAAGACGTTCTCAATTGCGGTCATGCCCGGCGATGGAATCGGCACCGAGGTCGTCCCCGAAGGGCTCAAGGTCCTCCAGCGGGCGATCGAGGTCTCCGGGGAACCCGTCGAACTCGAGCTCACCGACTACGAGGTCGGCGCGAAGCGCTGGCACGCCACCGGCGAGACGCTCACCGACAAGGAGCTCGAATCGCTGCGCAGCCACGACGCGATCTTCTTCGGCGCATGCGGCGACCCGAGCGTGCCCTCCGGGGTGCTCGAGCGCGGCGTCATCCTCAAGATGCGCTTCGGCCTCGGCCATGCCGTCAACCTCCGGCCGGCGAAGCTGTTCGCCGGTGTCGAATCCCCGCTCGCGGCGCGACCGGACATCGACTTCGTCGTCGTCCGCGAAGGCACCGAGGGTTCGTACACGGGCATGGGCGGATCCGTGCGCACCGACACTCCGCATGAGGTCGCGACCGAGGTCTCGGTGAATACGTGGTACGGCGTCGAGCGCGCCGTCCGCGACGCCTTCGAGCGCGCGCAGTCGCGGCGGAAGAAGCTCACCTACGTCCACAAGCACAACGTCATGGTCCATGCCGGTCACCTGTGGCG
Source organism: Brevibacterium metallidurans (assembly GCF_037101285.1). Lineage (NCBI taxonomy): Bacteria > Bacillati > Actinomycetota > Actinomycetes > Micrococcales > Brevibacteriaceae > Brevibacterium > Brevibacterium metallidurans. Next base: position 122,621 of record NZ_BAAAAF010000005.1, on the reverse strand, counting down.
CCGGGTCGTGGAGAAGGTCGGCGAGGAGTTCCCCGAGGTCGCCGTCAACTACGAGCACACGGATGCGTGCACGATCTACATGGTCACCGATCCGCAGCGCTACGACGTCATCGTCACCGACAACCTCTTCGGCGACATCCTCACCGACCTCGCCGCCGCCGTGACCGGGGGCATCGGGCTGGCCGCCTCGGGCAACCTCAACGTCGAAGGCACCGCCCCGAGCCTCTTCGAACCCATCCACGGCTCGGCTCCGGACATCGCGGGCCAGCAGATCGCCGACCCGACGGCCTCGATCCTCTCCGGCGCCCTCATGGCCTCGCACCTCGGACTCGACGTCGTCGCGAAGTCGATCGAAGCCGCCGTCGAGGCCGACCTCGCCGAACGCGGGGACGCGAAGCGGTCCACCGCCGAGGTGGGCGACGCGATCGCCGCACGATTGGGGTGAGGGGGCGGCCGCCTCGGCGAGGGAAAGCCCAGTCGTCGGGGAGGCGGACCCCCGGTGCGCGCGGGCGGAGGGGATCGACTACCCTGAGACGTGTCACGCCTCACACACGTCGAAAGAGCACTGATGACTGAATTCGCCATCCTCAAGAACATCCAGCCGCAGCCCGAGCTGGTGCGCGAGGACATCAAGAAGGATCCCGGTTTCGGGCAGTACTTCACCGACCACATGGCGCACATCCGGTACACGAACGAGGACGGGTGGCAGGCGCACCAGGTCAAGCCCTACGGTCCGCTCGTGCTCGATCCGGCGGCCGCCGTGTTCCACTATGCGCAGGAGATCTTCGAGGGCCTCAAGGCCTACCGTCATGCCGACGGCTCGGTGTGGACGTTCCGTCCCGAGCGCAACGCGACGCGGATCAACCGTTCGGCCGAGCGGCTTGCGCTGCCGCAGATCTCGGAAGAGGACTTCATCAACTCGCTGAAGGCCCTCGTGTCGACCGACGAGGCCTGGGTTCCGACGCCGGGCACGGACGGCGATGAGTCGAGCCTCTACCTGCGTCCGTTCATGATCGCCTCGGAGCGGTTCCTCGGCGTGCGGGCCAGCCATGAGGTCGACTACTACGTCATCGCCTCGCCGGCCGGACCGTACTTCGCCGGCGGCATCAAGCCGGTGTCGATCTGGCTCTCGAAGCGCCTCAACCGTGCGGGTTCGGGCGGAACGGGCTTCGCGAAGTGCGGCGGCAACTACGCCTCCTCGCTGCTCGCGCAGAAGGAAGCCGCGGACAACGACTGCCAGCAGGTGCTCTTCACCGACGCCGAGGAGCACAAGTACATCGACGAGCTCGGCGGCATGAACCTCATGCTCGTGACGAAGGACGGGCAGCTGCTCACCCCGGCGCTCAGCGACACGATCCTCGACGGCGTGACCCGTCGCTCGCTGCTCGACCTCGCTCCGGAGCTCGGCCTCGAGCCGGTCGAGCGTCAGCTCACCATCGACGAATGGCGTGAGGGCGCGGCCAGCGGCGACATCGTCGAGGCCTTCGCGTGCGGCACCGCCGCCGTCATCACCCCGATCAGCAAGCTCGTCTCCGACGACTTCACGATCGACCACGGGGACACCCCGGGGGAGAAGACGATGGCCCTGCGCAAGGCCCTGCTCGACATCCAGTACGGCCGGGTCGAGGACAAGCACAACTGGCTCGTCCGCCTCGCCTGAGGTCTGCGGGGCGGGTGGCCGGAAGCTGACGTTGCCCCGACCGCCCCGATGGTGGGTTCTGCTCGAACGATCGCCGATTCTCGAGCGGAACCCACCATTCTGCTGTTCGGTTGCACTTACGCTAGAAGCAATGTTTTTGCGCGGAAGTGCGTTAAACGTTGTAGTGTGTGCTCGTGACTGCAGCCTCTTCGACCTCGACGCCCACCGCGTCCGACGTCATCGCCAACCTGCCGTGGAAGTGGAACACCCAGGGTGCGATCTTCATCATCGGCGGCCTCGGCTTCATGTTCGACGCCTGGGACGTCGCTCTCAACGGGTTCCTCATCCCGCTGCTGAGCGAGCACTGGAACCTCAGCCTGGGCCAGGCCGCGTGGATCGCGACGGCCAACCTCATCGGCATGGCCCTCGGCGCGTTCATCTGGGGCGGCATCGCCGACGTCATCGGACGCAAGAAGGCCTTCACCCTCACGCTGCTCGTCTTCTCGATCTTCACCGTCGCCGGGGCGTTCTCGCCCGAGTTCACGTGGTTCATCATCTTCCGCTTCCTCGCCGGTTTCGGGCTGGGCGGCTGCATCCCCGTCGACTACGCCCTCGTCGGGGAGTTCACTCCCAAGCGCCACCGCGGCCGCGTGCTCACCGCGATGGACGGCTGGTGGCCGATCGGCGCCTCGCTGTGCGCCTTCGTCTCCGCCTGGCTGCTGACCATGGGGGACTGGTGGCTCATCATGCTCGTCATGATCATCCCAGCCCTGCTCACGGTCGCCGTGCGCTTCGGGATCCCCGAGTCGCCGCTCTACCTCGCCTCCGTCGGCAGGTACGCCGAGGCGGATGCCATCATCGCCCGTCTCGTCGAACGCACGGGGGCTGACGTGCGCGAATGGACGCACGACGCACCCGCCTCGGCGGACCCCCTGACGGCGGACAGCCTCGGCGAAGGGGACGGTCAGGGCACACGGGACGATCTGGTCGACGGCTCAGGCCACGACGGCGCAGGCAGCACTTCTGTCGGTTCCTCTGGTGGTGTCATCACCTCCGTCAATGGGCAGCTGCGGGCTGCCAGCGGTCAGCTCGTGCAACTCTGGCAGTACTCGGCGAAGACGACGCTGGTGTCGTGGGCGCTCTTCGTCTCCGTCCTCCTTGTCTACTACGCGGCACTGACATGGCTGCCGGGGATCCTGAAGAAGCAGGGGCTCGGCGATCAGGCGGCGTTCCTCGTCACCGGGTCGATGACAGCGGTCGGCATCCTCGGCGTCATCGTCTCCGCACTCGTCGTCGAACGGTTCGGCCGGAAGTGGGTGCTCGGGGTCACTGCGATCGCCTCGGCGGTGCTCCTCGTCTGCGTGGCCGTGTTCATCGAAGCCTCGGGTTCGGAGCTGAGCTTCGCTGCGAAGGCGAGCGTCATCGGCTTCGGCTTCGTCATCCAGATCGCGATTCCCACGCTCTACACCTATGTCTCCGAGCTCTACCCGACGCGGCTGCGCGGATCCGGGTTCGGCTGGGCGTCGGCGGCGTCGCGGATCGCCACCGGCATCGCCCCCTTGGTCTTCGGCGCCTACATGTGGCCGGTGCTCGGGCTCGTGCCGACCTTCGCGCTCACCGGGGTGCTCGTCGTCGTCGCGGTCGTGCTCATGGCCGTGCTCGCACGAGAGACGACGGGGGAGAAGCTCACCTGAGGGACAGGTGCGGCGGCGGAGTCCGATGCCCCGTGCAGTGCGTGGTCTCTCGGCGGCATTGCACGGCACTTAGGCACTCTGACCAGGGTTTATCCGTCTCAGTCGACGCCGGAGGACCGCGTTCGGAATCTCGTGTCAGTGCCGAGGTCTAGTGTGAGTGTCATGGAAGCAGAGTCGGTTTCAGACGTCATCGCGGACATCGTCCGCTGGCGCGACGCGCTGGCCGATCTGCCTCCCGCACGGACCGAGTCCGAAGCGATCGACCGCATCACGGCTCTCGAGGAGCTCACCTCCGCAGCAGCAGCCGCCCAGGCGCGCGAAACCCTCACCTTCGACATGCACCGGCGCAACCGCGAGGCCGAGGACGGGGTGCCCAGCGACAAGCAGGGCCGCGGTGTCGGAGCGGAGATCGGGCTCGCCCGCAAGGTCTCGCGAGCGCGCGGAGCCAAGCTCGTCGGATTCTCGCGTGCTCTGCTCATGGACCTGCCGCGCACCTACGCGGCACTGTCCGCCGGGTCCATCTCCGAGGAGAAGGCCCGCACGGTCGCGACCGAGTCCTCGTGGCTGCCCCGCGAGAAGCGGCAGCAGCTCGATGAGCGCATGTCCGACCGCCTCGCCGAGGTGGGTGTCCGCCGCCTCGGCAGCGAAGTCCGAGCCCTGGCGCAGAAGCTCGACCAGGTTGCCGCGGTCAAGCACCTCGACCACGCCACGACGGAACGGTGCGTGAGCGTGCGACCGGCACCCGGCAACATGGCCTACCTCACCGCCTTCCTGCCGATGCCGCAGGCTGTCGCCGCCTATGCGAATCTCTCGAAGGCTGCTGCCGCACGGGTGGGCACCGGCGAGTCGAACGGCTGCACGCAGCGGCAGAGCATGGCCGATCTCCTCGTCGAGCGCATCACCGGTCAGGACAGCGCGTCGGCGATTCCGCTCGAAGTCCTCCTCGTGATGAATGACGAGACCATGTTCGACGATGGCGACGAACCCGCTTGGCTGCCGGGCTTCGGGTCGATCCCCGCCGGGTCGGCGAAGTCGCTCATCTCCGACAACGACAGCGCCGTGTTCCTCCGGCGGCTCTACACACGACCCTCCGACGGCCAACTTGTGAAGATGGACTCGAGCAGTCGCGAATTCACCGGACTGCTCCGACGCATGATCACCGTGCGCGACGACGTCTGTCGCACACCCTGGTGCGAGGCGACGATCAGGCACGTCGACCACGCCACGCCCAGCGCTGCCGGCGGGGCGACCAGCTGGGACAACGGTTCCGGTCTGTGCGCAGCATGCAACCTCCTCAAGGAGCTGCCCGGCTGGCGGCACCGGGCCACCGCGACCCGGCTGTCGGTCACCACTCCGACGGGTCACCGCTACACCGTGAACACGCGCCCGATCGACGCCCGGCCCGGAGATGCGCGATGGACCGGCACCTCTCGGGATGCCTCGTTGTCGGACGCCCCGGCTCGAGCTCCGGGAGACCGCCGGCCCGACGAACGGGAACCGGAGGAGAGCTCTGCGCTCTCTCGCCCGCCGGACCGACACGATCTGCCTGCATCGTCCTGCTCGGATGGAAACGACGACCAGCACTCCCGGCCGGTGGTCGTCCTTGCGGAGACGACGTCCCTACCGCACGATGCTCGAATTCTCATCGATGGATCGATGCTCGGAATGCACCTCCGGCACCGCGCGGAACCCTCGGCGTCAGCTCGACCGGCTCGATCCGCCCGAGGTCAGCGATCCGGAGGCGGTTTCCGCAGACGACGCGCCGGAAATCGTTCAACTCGACCACATACCGACGACGACAGTCCCGTCGAGCTGCGACTGCGGAGCGAGCTCGCTGCCGCCGACTGACAGTGAGAGTGCGCGCCCCATCGGGACCGGCGGAGTGCATCGTGAGGAATTCCACGGCACCAGTTCGCCTTCTGTTCAGTGATTCGACTACCCAAGTCGTTAAGCTGGACATATGAATGACCATTCCGGGGCCGGCACCAACAGGGCCGTGGACATGATCCAACCGGTCGAACTCGTCTGGGGACTTCCCGGCGGGCTCGGCGACCGTTGGGAACCGGTCGAATCGGCGGCCGGGGTGTACGGTGTCCTGCCGCCGCCGTCCGAGGTCGGCGACCTCTACGGCGCAGCTGCCGCAGAGCCGCCGCTCAACGAAGACCGGAAGTACGCACTTCTCTTCGCCGACGTCTACGAAGCCTCCGTGCGCAAAGGCCAGGTGCTCGCCGCCCTCGCCCGCTCGACGGCCGACGGACGGCTGCGCGCCCTCGCCTACGGACACTTCTGGGCATGGGCCGAACAGGACTACGACTGGGCCTACGAACTCAAGGACCGCCTCGGCGACACCGCCCCCGTCATCGAATGGACGTTCGCGCTCAACCTCCTCGCCCGGGACCCGAACCTCCGAACTGCCGGACTCGGTCGCCGCACGCTGGAGACCTGGCTGAGCGGCATCTCCGGCTACGGCTGCTGGCTCCAGACCGACGACATCGACAGCCCGGCCAGGCGACTGTACGAAAGCCTCGGCTTCACGGCGATCGGCCACGGCCCGCAGGCACCCAACGGGGAACCCGGGCTCGTCATGTACCGCCCGCCGCAGCAGACCTGACGACCTGGCAGGATGGGATCATGCACAGCGCTTCGGCAGAATCCCATGACCAGGCACCCGACCTCGACGACGAGTTCCTCTGGCTCGAAGACATCAACGGCGACGCCCCACTCGACTGGGTCCGGGAGGAGAACGCGGCCACGCTCGCCCGCTTCCGCGACGACCTCTTCGAGCAGATGTCCGAGGACATCCTCACCGCACTCGACTCCGACGACCGCATCCCGATGGTCACCAAGCGCGGGGACCACCTCTACAACTTCTGGCGGGACACATCGCACCCGAAGGGACTGTGGCGCCGCACGACCTGGGACAGCTACGTCACCGACAGTCCCGACTGGGAGATCCTCCTCGACGTCGACGACCTCGCCCGCTCCGAGGACACACCATGGGTGTGGGCCGGTGCGACCGTGCGCCGCCCCGACCACACCCGTGCGCTGATCTCGCTCTCCCCGGACGGCGGCGACGCCCACCGCGTCCGCGAATTCGACCTCGAGACGAAGGCCTTCGTCGACGGCGGCTTCGACATCCCCACCGCCAAGACCCGGCTCGCATGGATCGACGACGACACCATCCTCGTCGCCACCGACACCGGACCGGACTCGCTGACAACCTCGTCCTATCCGCGTCAGGCCCGCCTCCTTGGGCGCGGCCAAGCCATCGACACCGCCCCCATCGTCGCCGAGGTGCCCCGCGACCACGTCGCCGTCTTCGTCGGCAGCGACGTCGGAGCGCCGAACGGCCGCACCCGAGACCGTGTCGTCGCCGTCGACGCCATCGACTTCTTCAATTCGCGGACGAGCTTCATCGAACTCGACGACCTGCGCGCTGCCGACGGCACCCTGCCGACCACCGCCTCGGCGTGGGAATCCGCCTGGATCGACATCGACGTCCCCACCGACGTCTCGGTGGGCATCGATGACGACTTCGTCCTCTTCCGCCCGCAGTCGGCATGGGACGCAGGCGACATCGTCGTCCCCGCCGGCGGTCTCGCCGCAGCCCCCACCGCCGAGGTGAAGGCCGGCACCATCCACCCGCAGCTGATCTTCTCCCCGGACGCCCACACGGCGCTGCGCTCATGGTCGTGGACCCGCGACCACCTCGTCCTCGAACTCCTCACGGACGTCCAGTCCGAACTCCTAGTCCTCGACCCCCAGCAGGACTTCGCCTCCACCCCGCTTCCCGGGGTCCCCGCGAACCACATGGTCGGCTTCGGCCCAGTCGACCCCGACGACGACGCCACAGCCAACGACTTCTGGCTCGTGAGCACCGGCTTCCTCACCCCGTCGACCCTCTCCTATGGCAACCTCGGCGGGTCGTCCGACAGCCTCGATGAGGCTTCCGAACCGGGCGAGACGACCGTCATCAAGACCTCTCCCGCGCTCTTCGACGCCGACGGGCTCACCGTCGAACAGCACTTCGCCACCAGCGCCGACGGCACCCGGATACCGTACTTCCAGATCGCCGAGGCGGGACTCACCCTCGACGGCAACAACCCGACCCTGCTCGACGGCTACGGCGGTTTCGAAGTCAGTCGCACCCCGGTCTACTCCCCGGTCGTCGGCCTCGGCTGGCTCACCCGCGAGACGAAAGGGCGCGGCGTCGGCCGCGGCCACGACATCCCCGCCGGCAGACGCGGGGTCTACGTGCTCGCCAACATCCGCGGCGGCGGCGAGTACGGACCCGAATGGCACACCTCGGCGATGCGGGAGAACCGGATGCGCGCGTACGAGGACTATGCGGCCGTGGCACGGGACCTCATCGACCGCGGGGTCACCCGCACCGAGGACCTCGGGTGTGCGGGCGGATCGAACGGGGGCCTGCTCGTCGGCAACATGCTCACGCAGTACCCGGAGCTCTTCGGCGCCGTCTCCTGCGGGGTGCCGCTGCTCGACATGCGCCGGTACACGAAGCTCAGCGCAGGATATTCGTGGAAGGCCGAGTACGGCGACCCTGACGTGCCCGAGGACTGGGCGTTCATCCAGCACTTCTCGCCCTACCACCTGCTCAGGCGCGACGTCGACTACCCGCCGGTGCTCTTCTGGACCGCGACCTCCGACGACCGCGTCGGACCCGTCCAGGCACGCAAGATGGCCGCACGCATGCAGTCGATGGGCGTGCCCGACGTGTGGTTCTTCGAAGACACCGAAGGTGGGCACTCCGCGGCCTCGGACAACAAGCAGGCCGCATTCGTCCGCGCGCTCAGCTACCGCTTCCTCTGGAACGCCCTGACCGGGGAGTGAGGCCGCAGATCCGCCGGTTGGCGCCGCTGCCGACAGTGGAGTGAGCAGGTTCACTGGCAGGCCTCCTGGCGGCGGCGTAGCGTGGAGCCATGACGAATGAGACCCAGGACTTCCACGCCGAATACAAGGTCATCGGCGGCAAACTCGTCGTCGCCGACGTCGAGACCGACGGCCAGGTCATCACCGATCTGAAGATCTCCGGCGACTTCTTCCTCGAACCCGAAGACGCCTACTTCGATCTCGCTCCCGCCCTCTTAGGCGCCAGCGTCACCGCGGACAATTCTCAGCTGCGCGACCGCCTCGACGCAGCCCTGGCGAAGTACGGTTCCGAGCTGGCGATGCACGGCTTCTCCACCGCCGATGTCGCCACCGTCGTGCGGCGGGCGCTCGGTTCGGCCGCGGACTTCACGGACTTCGACTGGCAGATCATCCGCGGCGAGGTCCTGCCCACGCAGGTCAACGTCGCCCTCGATCAGGTCCTCCTGGAAGAGGTCTCGGCGGGACGCCGGGCGCCGACCCTGCGGTTCTGGGAGTGGGACGACACCGCCACCGTCATCGGCGCCTTCCAGTCCTACGTCAACGAGATCCGGCCCGAAGGCGTTGAGAAGTACGGCGTCGAGGTCGTCCGCCGCATCTCCGGCGGGGGAGCGATGTTCATGGAAGGCGGCAACTGCATCACGTATTCGATGTTCGTCCCGCCCTCGCTCGTCGCCGGACTCGACTACCAGGAGTCCTACGTCTTCCTCGACCAGTGGGTGCTCGCGGCATTGAAGGGCCTCGGAGTGGAGGCGTTCTACAAGCCGATCAACGACATCTCATCGACCCAGGGCAAGATCGGCGGGGCCGCCCAGAAGCGACTGCGGGACGGGACGCTGCTCCACCACGCGACGATGAGCTACGACATCGACGCCGACAAGATGGTCGAGATCCTGCGCATCGGCCAGGCGAAGATCTCCGACAAGGGCGTGGCGAGTGCGAAGAAGCGCGTCGACCCGCTGCGCAGCCAGACAGGTGAGTCCCGGGCCGACATCATCGAGACCATGGCGTCGACGTTCATCGACCGCTACGGCGCGAACCCGGACACCTACACGGACGCTGAACTCGCCCGTGCCCGCGAACTCGTCGCGGAGAAGTTCGGCACCGAGGCATGGACCCACCGCGTGCCATGACCGGGGCGTTCCGCGGCACGATCGTCGCCCTCGGCGGCGGTGGCTTCTCGATGTCGGAGACCGGCGAGTCGGCGATCGACGACTGGCTGCTCGACCTCGCGGGTCGCCGGGCGGCAGTACAGCGTCCGGCACGGCCGCGCGTGTGCTTCGTCCCGACCGCCTCTGGTGACAGTCGCGACTACATCGAACGCTTCGAGGCCGCCTTTGCCGGGCGTGCGCAGACGCATGTCCTCTCCCTGTTCGGGCAGAGTCCCTGGGAGTACGCGGACCCGTCGATGCTGCGGAGCATGGACCTCGTCTACGTCGGCGGCGGCTCGACGGTCAACCTCCTCGCCCTGTGGCGCCTGCACGGGGTCGACCGGATCATGCGCGAGGCCGCGGCCCAGGGCACAGTCCTGGCCGGCATCAGCGCGGGCGCGAACTGCTGGTTCGCGGGGTCCTCGACCGATTCCTTCGGGCCGCTCGCCCCGCTGCACGACGGGCTCGGATTCGTCCCCGGCAGCGCTTGCCCGCACTTCCACAGTGAGGAGGGCCGCGCCGAATCCTTCCGGGACTGGATGCGAAACGGGGCGCTCCCCTCGCCGGGACTGGCCATCGACGACGGCGCCGCCGTGGTCATCGAGGACGGGACGGTCACCTCGGTGATCGCCGAGGAGGCAGGAGCCCACGCCTCCCTCATCACGCGGGAGACGGAGACGACCCTGCCGACGACATCGCTCACCTGACCCGGCTGCTCACCTGACGGGCTCTCACCCGGGTCCGACTATGCTGGGCGCCATGGTCGGCAAGCGGAACCGTCGCAGTCCCGCGCAGCGTCGTGCCCGCAGTGAGTTGCGCAGCGCGCTCGCCCTCATCATCGTCTCCTCCGTCTTCGTCGTCCTCGGCGCGATGCTCGCGCTCACGGGGGAGCTGTTCGCGATCGTCGTGGTCCTCTTCTTCGGCGCGTGTCTGCTCGCCGGGCTGATGCGGCTGCCGTCGATGAGCATGCGTGTTCGCCTGCGCCTGCTCATCATCGGCTGTCTCGCCTTCGCCGCAGCGTGCGCGGCGATCGTCGGCTTCGCGATCATGGGGGTGCAGATCGGCTCGACGCTGGTGCCCCAGTCGGCGCTCACCGTCATCGCAGCCGTCGGCGTCGTGTTCTTCGGCGGCGGTGGCGTGCTGCTGGCACTCCGGATGCGGCCGAACCGGATGCCGCCCGACGAATCGGAGCCCGAGTAGGAGGACCAGGGAATATCAGGGAGCAACGGGGACTCGGTGGGAGCACCCGGGACTCTGTAGGATTGGGACGCACACCCTCACCGTCCTCCAAGGAGAGCCATGCGCCAGGTCGAACCGTCCGTTGAACTGCTCGCCAAGCCCAGCATCGATTGGGAGGCGATGAGGGCGTACCTCGACGAGGTCGGCGGCACCTCGTGGGCGGACAGGGTCGAGGAAGCGGAGTCCCCGGACGCCGAGGATCTCCTCGAGTTCTCCGGCCGCATGTGCTACCGGTCGTGGGAGCCGGGACTCAACCCGAACGTCTCCCGGGTGCGCACGGATTCGGCGTCCTACCTCGGCAACGTCATTTCCTCCCAGCACGGCTCCGTCCTCGAGCATGCGAACTTCACCTTCGTCCTCCACAACGTCTCCCGCGTGCTCACCCACGAACTCATCCGCCACCGTGCCGGATCCGCGTTCTCGCAGGAATCGCTGCGCTACGTCCGCCTCGCCGACATCCCGTTCTGGTTCCCCGAGTGGGCACGCGAGGATCCCGAGCTCATGGAGCGCTCGCTCTCCGTCCTCGACACCCTCGAAGAGCACCAGAAGTGGATGGCCGATCACTTCGGCCTCGACGAGGAGGGCACGAAGTTCGCGCATAAGAAGCACATGACCTCGTTCATGCGCCGCTTCGCCCCCGAGGGCCTGGCCACGGGCATCGTCTACACCGCGAACCTCCGCTCCCTGCGTCACGTCATCGAGATGCGCACCGCGAAGGGCGCCGAGGAGGAGATCCGCCTCGTGTTCAACAAGATCGGAGAGATCATGCAGGCCGAAGCGCCCGCGATCTTCGCCGACTACGAGATCGTCGACGGGGAATGGATCCCCGGCACCCGCAAGGCGTAAGCCGCAGCGAACCCAAGGAAGGCGTGAGACGACATGGCTGACATCTACGACGCGGAGCTCACCCCAGGCAAGCTCGAGGTCATCGCCGACTGGCTGCGCAGCCAGGATTGGGCGGCCGACATCGACCTCGACGCGACCCCGCTCGAGAAGGTCTCCGCCTACCGGTTCGATGACCCCGCCGGCGAGGTCGGGCTCGAAGTCCACATCGTCCGGGCCGGCGACCGTGTCCTCCAGGTCCCGCTGTCCTACCGCGGTGCCCCGCTCGACGGCGCCGAGGCGGCCCTCGTGTCGACCATGGAGCACTCCGTCCTCGGTCGACGCTGGGTCTACGCCGGCATGGGTGATCCTCTCTTCCGGCAGCGGCTCGACCACACGATCGCCACCGCCGGCACCTCCGCCAGGCAGTACCGCGTCAACGACGAGGGCAACCGGATCGACGAGATCGCCGAGGTGGCCCATGCCGTGGGCACCGGCCCCCTGCCCGGCGCCGGGGACGTCGAGATGCTCCGCGAGCTCACCCTCGACTCGACCCCGGCGGCCGCCGAGGCGGGACTCCTCCTCGGCCGCTGGCCCGGGCAGGAGACCTCTGTCGTCCTCGCCGTCATGGTCTGAGGCGCTCAGGTCACGGCCCGAAGTCGGAGGTCACCGGGCGAGGTCGGACGTCACCGGCCGAGGTCGATGATCGTCATCCCCGGCGCCTGCCCGGGAGCATCCATCGCAAGCATCGCGGCGGGCGCCTGAGCGAGGCCGATCGTGTCGGTGACGAGATCCTGCGGGGCCAGATTGCCGTCCGCGACGAGATCGACGAGCTCCCCGTAGTCGGCCGCCGGCATTCCGTGGGAGCCGAGCACGGACAGCTCGAGCGCGATGACCCGGGAGAGGTCGAGCATCGGCGGCACGGTGAGCAGCCCGATCTGGACATGCCGACCCAACGGGGCGAGCGAACCGATCGCCGCGGCGACCGTGTCCTCGAGACCGAGCGCATCGACGGTGACGGCGACCCCGGCCGGGGAGATCTCTGCGGCCCGGGCGACCACCTCGGCGGAGAGCTCCGCAGGTGAGGTCCCTGATGCGCTCACGCACACGTGCGCCCCATGCTCTCGGGCGCGCTCGAGAGCCGCGTCGCTGATGTCGACGGCGACGACCCGGGCGCCGAGGGCGCGGGCGATCATGATCGCCGACAGCCCCACCCCGCCGCAGCCGAACACGGCCGCCGTCTCACCCGGCATCAGCCGGGCCCGCACACGCAGTCCGTGGAAGGCTGTGGCGAACCGGCAACCGAGTCCGACGAGTGCGGCGGCGGGAAGGTCCTCGGGGACCGCGACGAGGTTGGCGTCGGCATGGTGGACGACGACCTCCTCGGCCCACGAGCCGTTGTGGGTGAAGCCCGGCTGCGTCTGGTCGGGGCAGACATGCGCATTGCCGGAGGTGCACCACCGGCACGTCCCGCACCCGCACACGAAGGGCACCGTCACCCGCTGACCGAGTGTGAAGTCCGTGACCTTCGACCCCGCCGAGGTGATCCGTCCGACGAACTCATGACCGGGCACGTACGGCAGGCTCACCGTCGAATCATGGCCTGACCAGGCATGATGATCGCTGCGACAGACACCGGTGGCTTCGACGGCGATGACGACCCCATGGTCGGGGGCACCTGGTGAGGGAAGGTCCCGCAGCTGCGGACGGGCGGAGAACTGATCGACGATGATTGCGCGCACCCGGGCATCCTAGCGGTGGTGACCAGGTGTTTCGCAGCTGACCGAGTCGTGGACTCCGGGCTTCGGTGTGTGACGGAACCGTCGTCTGTCGGAGCCGTCGTCGCCCGGGACGTCGCCGGCCAGAAGCACCGCCGACCGGAACACTGGGCGTGTTCAGACAGGGTGGACCTCGGCGGCCGCGAGTGCCGCGAGGAGACGCCTGCGCAGTGCCTGGGCGCGGTGGGAGAAGTCCTGCTGGCGTTCCATGTACTCGGCCTTGCCCGCCGCGGTCTCGATCGCGACGACCCCGTAGCCCCAGCCGCGCAGGTCATAGGGCGAGGCCTCCATGTCGAGGGTGCGGATGTCGAGGGCGAGATCGAAGCAGTCGACGACGAGCGCCGAGGGCGCGATCGGGCCGATCTTCATCGCCCACTTGTAGAGGTCCATCCCGGCGTGCAGGCACCCGGGCTGTTCGGCCCCGACCATGCCCTCCCGGGTCGGCTGGAGGGTGTTGCGCGGACGGGCCGCGGCGGTGAAGAAGCGGAAGGCATCATGGTGGGAGCACTGGATGCGGTGGCGTTCGACGACGGCATCGGTCTCCGCGGGGCTCAGCCGCAGCGGCACCTGCTGGTGCCGGCGTTCGTCCTCGCTCATCCGGTAGACCATCGCCCATTCGTGAAGGCCGAAGCACCCGAAGTTCGCCTCCCGGTCGAGGGTCGAGGCGAGCAGCGAGGCGATGAACCTCGCCCCATCTCCGCGGTCGGTCGACCAGGACTCAAGGTCCACCTCGGTGAGGTTGCCGGTCGTGCGATACCACCGGCGGTCGACGTAGGCGCGGTCCTCGTCGGTCTCGAGTTCGAGTCGGATCCCGGCTCCGGGATTCCATTTCTTCAGCTGCCCGGTCTTGAACGGGTAGTACGTGAAGAGGAAGTCCTCGACGGGGTGCTTCTGCCCGGCCAGCCGCCGGGCCGCATGGGCATCGGTGCGCTGCCCGATCTGCGTCTCATGGTCCGCGACGAGCCCGCGCCATACGGCGGCGGGCAGCACGGTCCCGCGGTCGGCGGCCGGGTCAGGACCTGCCGCACGGTCGGCGGGCATGAGGGTCGAAGTCACCGTCCCATTGTCCCAGACCGCTTCGTGCCGCGCATCGCGGGCGCGGTGAGCGGATCCTCGGGCCACGGATGCTTGGGATAGCGGCCGCGGTTCTCCGCCCGCACCTGCGGGTAGGCGTTCACCCAGAACGAGGCGAGGTCGCTCGTCACCGCGAGCGGTCGGCGTGCGGGGGAGAGGAGGTGGAGGACGATGGGCACTCTGCCCTCGCAGACGCGGGGTGCCTCGGTCCACCCGAAGACCTCCTGGAGTTTGACGGCGAGGACGGGAGGAGCACCGTCGGCCGCATCGGGATCAGGGTAGTCGAGGCGGATGCGCGAACCGGTGGGGACCTCGATCGCTTCGGGCACGAGCTCCTCGAGCCGGGACGCCTGCGGCCACGGCAGCAGGGACCGCAGGGCCCCGACGAGGTCGACGGCACCGGGATCGGCTCCGCGCGCGATCCGGTCGAGGGCCTCGGGACACCACTGCGGGAGAGTGTGCGCCAGATGCGACCACCGCACGTCCGGCCACGGCTCCCCGTAGACCTGCCGGAGCAGTCCGAGTCTCGCCCGCAGCTGCTCGAACGCGGGACTGGGCGTCAGCACCTCGCGGGCTCCACGCTCCTCGACCGACCGGGCGATGGCCTCCCTCGCCAGCTCCGGGCTGGCGGTGATGGGGGTCGAGGTGAGGGTGATCCCGCCGAGGCGGGTCTCCCGCACCGCGCGCACCTTGCCTGCGAATGTCGCGGTCTCCGTCGTCGTGAGCAGGCCGGCACCGGCGAGTTCGGCCGTGTCCGCATCGATCGGGACGGCCGCGCGGATGATCGGGCGCCCGTTCGCGAGCCCCACCTCGGCGATCGCGAGCCACTGACTGCCTGCGAGGGAGGAGTTCCGCGGCAGGGAGGCGGCCGTGCCGGAGGCGAGCAGGTAGTCTGCCTCGGCGTCGCTGCGCCGCCGGGCGATCTGGTGAGGGAAAGCGAGGGCGACGACGAGCCCGAGGTCATCGGCGCGCAGGCGCTCGCCCGCGACCTTGTCTGACCCGCGCCTGTCGGCCCCGGTGTGATCGAGAGCGATGCGGGTGAACCGGTCGACGTCCTGGGCGAACCTGTGGTCGCGGGAGGTTCGGAGGTCCCGGAGGACCGCGGTGAGATCGGCGCCGGGGGAGCGGCGGTCGGATTCGATGACGGCGACCGCCTCGGCGGCGGCACGGGGCCCGAGCATCGCCGCACCGTCGAGGAGTCCGCGCGCCGACCACACGGAGGCCGGAACCCGGGCGATCGCGCGCCCGAGTTCGGTGACGGTGAGATCGCTGAGCCGGACGTCGCCGACCAGGCCGTCCGAGCTGTCGACTCCCGGGACCTCGACGGCCCCGAGCCCGACGAGGTTCGACACCGCGAGGCGCAGGGCCACGGGAGGCATCGGATCGGGCAGGAGGGCCGGATCGCCGCCCCAGACGAGAAGGTCGAGGAGTGCCGAGGTGAGGTCGGAGCTCGCGATCTCCGCCGGAGCCGCCTCGGGCAGGGACGCCCAGTCGGCCTCTGACATGCAGCGATATGCCACCCCAGGGCCGAGCCGCGCCGCACGCCCCGAGCGTTGGATGCCGGCGGCCTTCGATTCGCGGGCGGTGACGAGTCCCGACATGCGCCGTTTCGCATCGAGCCGAGGACCCCGCGCGAGACCCGAGTCGACGACGATGCTGACTCCCGGCACAGTGAGCGCCGACTCAGCCACCGAGGTGGTGACGATGACCCGCCGACCGGGATCGAGCTCGTGCCCGCCGGTGCCGGTGCCGGTCCCGGACCCGGAGCCGACACCGTGCGGCCGGAGGATCGCGTCCTGCTCCTTCGCCGGGGTGCGCCCGGTGAGCGTGTGCACGCTCACCGCGTCCCCGGTCCGCGTGAGGAGTGACGTGATCCGTGCCGCGACCTCGTCGACCTCGCGGGCCCCGGGGGCGAAGACGAGGACGTCCCCGGCCGTTCCCGCATCCGCCGGCTCAAGTGCGCGCACCGTCGTCTGTGCGAGGTGGTCGAGGAAGTTCCGGCTCACCCCGCGGGCATCGAGGGCGCGGTCACGCGGAGGCGCCCAGGCGATGCGCAGCGGATGCGTGGCCGCGGTCAGGGCGAGCACGGGTGCCGGCCGGTCCGGCGTGCCCAGTCGGGCGGCCCAGTCGGCGGCGTCGAGGGTCGCGGACATGACGACGAGGCTGAGATCCTCGCGCAGCTCGGTCAGCTCCCGGCACATCGCGAATGTGAGGTCGGTGTCGAGGTGGCGTTCGTGCACCTCATCGAGGATGACGCCGGAGACCCCGGCGAGTTCGGGGTCGGCGAGCATCCGCCGCAGCAGCACCCCGGTCGTGACGAACTCGATCCGGGTGCGGCCCGAGGTCGTCGACTCCCCGCGGACCGTGAAGCCGGCCTCCTCGCCGAGGCGGGTGCCCGTCAGCTGGGCCAGCCGCCTCGCTGCGGCGCGGGCGGCCATCCGTCGGGGCTGGGTGACGATGATCCGGCCCGACCCCGCGTCAGGGCCGGCGGTCGTGCGCAGATGCCCGGCAGTCGTGCGCAGATGTTCGGCGATGAGCGGGGGCATGAGCGTGGTCTTGCCGGTGCCCGGTGGGGCTTCGACGACGAGGCGCGGGAACGGGTCGGCCGGCAGGCGGTCGATGAGCGCCGCGGCAGGGAGTCCGGCGCCGATCGCCTCGAGGTCGAAATGGTCCATGACCCCAGTCTCTCAGGACGACCCGACCCGTCGGCGGCTTGGCCCGGGTGCGACCCGGATCAGCTGCGGGCGATCGTCGTCAGCACCCGGTTGCGCAACCGGGCCGCGTGTCCTCCCGCGAGGGCCACGTGCGAGAGGACGCCGGCGGCCTCGCGGACGAGCTGCGGGGTGAGGAGTCGGCGGCGACGGTAGAGGGAGAGAGCGCGCTCCGGTGGATGAGCGTTGAGGAGTTCGGCGAGTGCGGCGGCATCGATGATCGACTCGCACGCGCCCCGTCCGAGGTTGGGCTGCATCGCGTGGGCGGAATCGCCGATGAGCACTGTTCGACCCCGGACGAAGGAGGGCAGGGGACGGGAGAGGTGGATGCCGCTGATGACGGACTGCTCGACGGTCGCGGCATCGACGACGTCGGTGACCGGGTCCGGGAGGACCCGAGCCGCCGTGCGGAGGTGGTCGAGGCCGTCGGCGACGGAGGCGAAGCGCCGTTCCGGGAACGCCGTGAACCAGTTCGTCCGCCCACCCGGCAGCGGCGTGATGCCGAAGAGCATGCGTTCGCCCCAGTATTCGGTGACCGAACCGTTCGAGAGATCGGCATCGACGACCCCGCGGATGACCGTGAGCGGCGGGCGCCGAGGAGCCGACCTGGCACCCCAGGTCGTCCGGCGGACCATGCTTTGGGCACCGTCGGCTCCGACGAGGACATCGGCGTCGAGGTCCTCCGGAGCGTCCACCTCGCCGAGGTCGAGCACGGTCGAGGCCGGACGGGCGGCGGACAGGAGCGAGTGGAGGCGGGCGCGTCCGATCATGAGCGCGCCGAGGCGGGGTGGCCTGAGAAGCGGTCGGCCCTCGGCGGTGAGGATCTGTGCGGCGTCGATGCGGACTCCCGCTGCTTCGACCGCCGGGCGGAGGCCCGATGGCTGCAGGGCCCGGAGTGCCTGAGGGAAGAGAGCGAAGGCCGTGTCGAGTGCCGGGGTCTGCGCACGGCGTTCGTGGACGGTCACCGCCCAGTCGGGGCGCTCGAGAGTCGCCGCCAGAGTCGCTCCGGCGATGCCGCCGCCGATGATCCGCACCGTGGTCATGCTGTCACGATAGCGCGAGCCGATCGAAGCCTCGGCACGCCCGTACTCGGGGAGCACGGCGACCACTAGACTGGGCACCATGCGTATTGCGAGATTTGTGCACAAGGACGAACCCGCCTACGGAGTCGTCGAAGGCGATGTCCCCCCGATCGAGGACGGGGAGTGGGACACCTCCGGGCTCAGCCTCGCCGTCCTCGACTCCGACCCCTTCTTCGCGCCCGCCCAATCGACGGGAGAGCGGCTGAAGTTCGACGATGTCCGCCTCCTCTCGCCGATCCTGCCGCGCTCGAAGGTCGTCGGCGTCGGCCGCAACTTCGCCGACCACGCCGCCGAGCTCGGCAACGAGGTCCCCGTGACCCCGGTGACCTTCTTCAAGCCCAACACCGCGGTCATCGGTCCCGGCGACCCCATCCGCCTGCCCGCAGTGAGCGAACACGTCTCCTATGAGGCCGAACTTGCCGTCATCATCGGCCGGGTCGCGAAGGGCGTGAAGGCCGAGAACGCGTTCGACTACGTCCTCGGCTACACCTCGGCGAACGACGTCACCCTGCGCGACCTGCAGAAGTCGGACACGCAGTGGACCCGGGCCAAGGGCTTCGACACCTCGTGCCCGCTGGGCCCGTGGATCGAGACCGAACTCGACGTCGACGATGTGAGCATCCGCTCGTGGGTCAACGGCGAGATCAAGCAGGACGGATCGACCGCCGACTTCATCTTCGACATTCCCACCCTCATCGAGCACATCTCCGAGACGATCACCCTGCTGCCCGGCGACGTCATCCTCACCGGCACCCCCGCCGGTGTCGGGAAGATCGTCGCCGGCGACCGCGTCGCGATCGCCGTCAGCGGCCTCGGCGTGCTCGCCAACCCCGTCATGGACGCCTGAGCTCTCGACAGCCCCAGCACGTCCACCCCGAATATTCACCACCACTCCTTGGAGCCGATCACCACATGAGCGTCAAAGTCCGCTTCTGCCCCTCTCCCACCGGAACCCCGCACGTCGGGATGGTCCGCACCGCCCTGTTCAACTGGGCCTACGCCAAGCACACCGGCGGCACCTTCGTCTTCCGCATCGAGGACACCGACGCCGCCCGCGACTCCGAGGAGAGCTTCTCCCAGGTCGTCGAGGCGATGAAATGGCTGGGACTGGACTGGGATGAGGGCATCGAGGTCGGCGGACCCGACGGCCCCTACCGCCAGTCGCAGCGCGGTGACATCTACGCAGGCGTCATCGACAAGCTCAAGGACGCCGGACACATCTACGAGTCCTACTCGACGAACGAGGAGGTCGAAGCCCGCCACACCGCGGCCGGCCGCGACCCGAAGCTCGGCTACGACGGCTTCGACCGCGACCTCACCGCCGACCAGATCGCCGCGTTCCGCGCCGAAGGCCGCGAACCCGTGTGGCGTGTGCGCATGCCCGATGAGGACATCACCTTCACCGACCTCGTCCGCGGGGACATCACCTTCAAGGCCGGCACGATCCCCGACTTCGTCGTCGTCCGCGCCAACGGTCAGCCGCTCTACACCCTGGTCAACCCCGTCGACGACGCGCTCATGGGCATCACCCACGTGCTGCGCGGCGAAGACCTTCTCTCCTCGACCCCGCGCCAGATCGTCCTCTACGAGGCGCTCAAGGACATCGGCATCGCGGCCGCGACCCCCGAATTCGGCCACCTGCCCTACGTCATGGGCCAGGGCAACAAGAAGCTGTCCAAGCGCGACCCGGAGTCGAACCTCTTCCTCCACCGCGAGCACGGCTTCATCCCCGAAGGCCTGATCAACTACCTCGGACTGCTCGGCTGGTCGATCGGCCCCGACCGCGACGTCTTCACCGTCGAGGAATTCACCGAGGCCTTCGACGTCCACGACGTCCTGCCCAACCCGGCCCGCTTCGACATCAAGAAGGCGACCGCGATCAACGCCGACCACATCCGGATGCTCGCCCCCGCCGACTTCGCCTCCCGCCTCGTCCCTTACCTCCAGGCCGCCGAGGTGCTCCCGGCAGAACCGACGGACGCCCAGCTGGCGATCCTCGCCGAGGCGGCACCGCTCGTCCAGACCCGGATGAACCTCCTCGGCGAGGCCCCCGACCTCCTCGCGTTCCTCTTCACCCCCGATGCGGAGCTGACGATGTCCGAAGACGGGCTGAAGACGCTCAAGGACTCCGCGCCCGAGGTGCTCGCCGCTTCGATCGAGGTCCTCGAGGGCGTCGAGGACTGGAGGACCGAGACCCTGCAGGCAGCGCTCGAGGCGAAGCTGGTGACCGAGATGGAGATCAAACCGCGCCTGGCCTACGGCCCGCTGCGCGTCGCCGTCTCCGGCCGCCGGGTCTCCCCGCCGCTGTTCGAGTCCCTCGAGATCCTCGGCAAGGAGTCCTCGCTCACCCGCCTGCGCGCCCTGGCGGCACAGCTGTGAGTGCCGAGCCGCTGACGTCTCAGACGTGGAGTCGTGGGGGAGTGCACTTCCGCGATGTGACGTTCGAGGCTCCCCTCGACCATTTCTCACGTCTGGACGCGGACTCTGCGGCCGCCTCGGCGCGGATCGAGGTCTTCGCCCGGATCGTCGCGAGCGAGGCCCACAGCGACAAGCCCTACCTCGTCTTCCTCCAAGGCGGACCCGGATTCGAGGCCCCGCGTCCGACGACCCCGGTCGGGGCAGGATCCTGGCTGGCCCGCGCGCTCGAGGAGTTCCAGGTCGTCATGCTCGACCAGCGCGGCACCGGGAAGTCGAGCCCGATCGGCTCCGTCGAGGGCCGGATCACGGGACTCGATGTCGCCGGGGAGGATTCGTCCGACATCGCCGAGGTGCTCGACTGCTACCGCGCCGACTCGATCGTCGAGGACGCCGAACTCCTCCGGGCGCACCTCGGCGTCGATCGGTGGTCGGTGCTCGGGCAGTCCTTCGGCGGGTTCACCGCACTGCGCTACGTCTCCGCGCATTCGGGCTCACTCACCGAGGCGTACTTCACCGGCGGACTGCCGGCGATCGGCGTCGACCCCGTCGACGTCTACCGGACGACGTGGGCGACGATGATGCGCAAATCAGAACGCCACTACCGGGCGTTCCCCGGCGACCGCGAGAAGATGGCCGAACTGGCAGCACTCGCCGCCGATGAGGGGATCGCGCTGCCGGGAGGAGCACGGGTGGGAACCGAGCGTCTGCGCCTGCTCGGGCACTACCTCGGCGCCTCCGATGGACCTGAGGCCCTGCACTACCTCCTCGACCTAGACCCCGCCGCGGCGGGGCTGCGCCACGACCTCGCCGGTGCCCTGCCGTTCTCGGGACGCAACCCGCTCTACGCGGTCATCCACGAGTCCTGCTGGGCCGACGGCACCGTGACGAACTGGGCGGCCCGGCGGGCCATGCCCGACGAGGTGCGGGCGGATCCGACCCTGCTCGCCGGAGAGCATGCGGGACCGGAGTCGTTCGTCGAGGATCCGGAGCTCGCTCCCTTCGCCGAGGTGGCCGAGCTCATCGCCGCCCGCCAGTGGCCTGCGCTCTACGACGTCGATGCGCTTCGCGCCTCCCCGGTGCGCGGGGCCGCGGCCGTGTACTTCGACGACGCGTACGTTCCGTGCGAGTATTCGCTGGCCACAGCGGAGCTGCTCGAGGGGGTGCGGCCGTGGGTGACGAACGAGTACGAGCACAACGGACTGCGCGCCGACGGCTACCGGGTCCTCGACCGGCTCATCTCGCTCGCCCGGGGCTGAGGTCTCGGTCGAGTTCATGCTGGTGCGGGCCCCGATTCGGGCCCGCACCGCTGTGCGGAATCAACGCCGCCGCAGGGTGTTAAGAAGGTCACACGAAAAGTGACCGTCTGGATTTGTCGGCGGGGGCGAGGCTCGTATAGAGTTGTATCTCGTTGCTGAGGGGAATTCCTCCAGGGAAGTCCCGCATAGCAGTGGGGTATGGTGTAATTGGCAGCACGAGTGATTCTGGTTCACTTAGTCTAGGTTCAAGTCCTGGTACCCCAGCGGACAGCTTCAGAGCGATCTGAGGATCTGTTCATCGGCCCCCGTCGTCTAGTGGCCTAGGACGCCGCCCTCTCAAGGCGGTAACGGCAGTTCGAATCTGCTCGGGGGTACGGTTGAGCCCCGCACCGATCCATCGGTGCGGGGCTCACTCTATTTCCGCCCGGTGCGCGCAGCTCGGTTCTGCGCTCTCGCTCAGTTCCCGGTCGAGTCGGCGATGCGCTTCGTGTGCTCGGCGGTCCTCACGCTGGAGACGATGAGCTCGAGGACGAGACGGACGAAGATCACCCACAGGGCCGGGACGATCCAGCCGAAGAGGATCGCGATGATGAGCGGCCAGGCATTGAACTCGGGCTCCGGATTCCAGTACGTCGCTCTGCTCGCTGCGGCCCCGATGCCGATGGCCGTGACGACCGCCCCGAGCCACCAGAGGGCCGCGACGATGACCGAGATCAGGTAGATGATGCCTGCCCACCGCACGGCGACGAAGCGCTCGAACCGGAAGTCGAAGAGCGACTTGAAGAATCCCGGCTCGGACGACTGTCCGTAACCGCCGGGCTGAGCGCCGTAATCGGCGCCCTGAGCGGACTGGGCGTTCTGGGCATAGTGGACGTTCTGCCCGTGGGTCCCGGCCTGCCCGTAGGGGCCCGGCTGGCCGTAGCCGCCCGACTGTCCGTAGTTGCCGGTTTGTCCGTAGTCGTTGGGTTGCGAGTAGGTGCCGGCGTGCGAGTGCTGATCGGACTGGGCGTACTGACCGGGCTGAGCCTGGTGGCCGGGCTGAGTCTGTTGGCTTCCGAACTGCTGACCGCCAGGCTGGCTCCCGTACTGCGCGCCGCTCGGCTGACTGCCGTAGTGCTGGCCGCCCGGCTGGACTGTCGGCTGATCGTCGACCGGTCGGCTGCCTGGGCTCGGGTGGTCGGCGTTCTGGGCGAGCTGCTCTTCGTACCGTCGACCGCTGTCGTTGTCATTGCCGTTCTGGTCGCTGAAGCGCTGACTCCCGGCCGCCTCGGTCGAGGTCTCATCGTGCTGCTCGGAGCTCGGTGTCTGATCGTCCGGTGACGATGATTCGTCGCGGCTCGGGTCCTGCGGTGATGACGTCATGATGTCGACCTCTCTCTCGGTGCTGCTGGTCGGCTGGAGGGCGGTGTGATGCCGCCCACCTACGTGTTCGCAATGTATCAGGGCAGCATCGGCACATGGTGGGTGTCAGCCGACTGAGGGGGAAGTCCCACGCGAACACACAGATTTCCTGATCCGCTGCGGAGACGTCGGAACCGACCCGACGCGGCAGAGCCGACCCGACGAGGCAGAGCCGGGACGAGCCGGCAGCGATGAGACCAGCCGACTAGACCAGCCGGACGCCCCAGTCGACCGCGAGCGTCCCGCCGGGTTCGACGATGTCGACGTCGACACCGGTGGCGAAGGCGTTGGGCGGGCAGGTCATCGGCTCGATCGCCAGTGCGCGGCGGGCGAGTCCCTCGCTGAGCCCGTCGCCCGTGTACACCTGCCAGTTGCGGAACCCCGAGTCGATGTCGACGATCGTCTCCCGACCGTCCGCGCCTCTCAGCCGTGCCCGCGACCGGCCGTCGTCGTCGCGGCGCGGCCGACCGAACGCATCGTCGAGCACGGTCCCGTCCACACTCCGCAGGGCCCGGAAGTCCTTGCAGCTCAGACATGCGGTGATCTCCGCATCGTGGTCGAGCGGAACCTCGGAGCCGTCGTCGAAGGGACGGCTCTCCACGGGGATGAGGCGCTCATCGGGGACGAGCCAGGTCTCGGCGGGAATGACCAGCTGCGCGGCATCGACGAGCTCGGCGCCCGGGTGGAACCACGGGTGGAAGCCGAAGCCGAACGGAGCCGCCTCGGTGCCGGTGTTGAGAGCGCTCGCGTGCACCCGCAGTCCGTCCTCACCGAGGTCGTAGGTCACGGTGAGGAGGAACCGGAACGGATAGCCCGGTGAAGGGTCGAGTCGCGTCTCCAGCGTCACCGATGCCCCTGAGACCGAGACGACGTCCCATTCGACCTCGGTCACCAGCCCGTGCAGGGCGGTGGTGCGTTCCGGCTCTGTGATCGGAAGCTGGTGGACCGTGCCGCCGAACTCGTAGCGACCGTCGGCGATCCGGTTGGGCCACGGTGCGAGCACGGCACCGTCGACCGTGCCCGTCGCGACGACCACGGGGCGCCCGGCGACCGTGTACGCGTGCAGACCCGCGCCGACGGGGGAGACGAGAGCGGAGCTCGAACCGTGGACGAGGTCGATGAGGTCGGTCATTCGGCGCCGGAGAATGGTCAGCCGCGGACGAGCGCCTCGGTGAGCGCACGGGCGGCATCGACGACGGCCTTCGCATGGAGGCGACCCGGCTGCCGGGTGAGCCGGTCGACAGGACCGGAGATCGAGACGGCTGCGACGACGCGGTTGCTCGGCCCCCGCACGGGAGCGGAGACGGAGGCGACGCCGCGTTCGCGTTCGGCGATCGATTGGGCCCAGCCTCGGCGCCGGACTCCCGAGAGCATGGTCGCGGAGAACCGTGCCCCGCGCAGACCCGTGTGGAGGCGGTCGGGCTCCTCCCAGGCCAGCAGCACCTGGGCGGCGGAGCCGGCCCGCATGCTCAGGGTCGCCCCGATCGGCACGGAGTCGCGCAGACCCACGGGACGTTCGGCTGCGGCGACGCACAGCCGCAGATCGCCCTGCCGGCGGAAGAGCTGTGCGGACTCACCGGTCTGATCGCGCAGCTGCCCGAGCACCGGTCCGGCGGCGGCGAGGAGACGATCCTCGCCGGCGGCGGACGAGAGCTCGGCCAGACGCGGTCCGAGCACGAACCTGCCCTGCAGATCGCGGCCGACGATGCGGTGGAACTCGAGGGCGACGGCGAGACGGTGAGCGGTCGGTCGAGCGAGCCCGGTGAGCGAGACGAGCTCGGCCAGAGACGCAGGTCCGGCCTCGAGGGCGGAGAGAACCATTGCGGCCTTGTCGATGACGCCGACGCCGCTACCATTGCTTGTCATAGACACCATTGTGCGCGTCTCATTGAGCGAGATGCAAGTTCGAAATGCGATACGGACGAGTAGATTCCTCAGCACACCCATCGGTGAGCATCCGGCGAGCCGATCGGATGCCCTGCGTCGGTCGCACTCCGGCCGCCTGAGAGAACCACAACGTGTGCGGAGGACCTCCGCACCGGCGGGAGGAACCATGCCACGCACATTGGCCGAGAAGGTCTGGGCCGATCACGTCGTCTCCCCAGGCGAGGACGGCGCCCCCGACCTCATCTACATCGACCTCCACCTCGTCCACGAGGTGACGAGCCCGCAGGCCTTCGACGGACTCCGACTCGCCGGGCGCCCCGTGCGCCGTCCCGACCTCACGATCGCCACCGAGGACCACAACACGCCCACGTGGGACATCGACAAGCCGATCGCCGAACCGACCTCGCGCACGCAGATCGAGACCCTGCGGAAGAACGCCGAGGAGTTCGGCATCCGGCTGCACAGCCTCGGCGACGCCGATCAGGGCATCGTCCACGTCGTCGGCCCCCAGCTCGGACTCACCCAGCCCGGCACCACGGTCGTGTGCGGTGACTCCCACACCTCGACCCACGGTGCGTTCGGGGCGCTCGCCTTCGGCATCGGCACCTCCGAGGTCGAACATGTGCTTGCCACCCAGACGCTGAGCCTCAAGCCGTTCAAGACGATGTCGATCACCGTCGACGGGGACCTGCCCGACGGCTCGACGGCCAAGGACATCATCCTCGCGATCATCGCGAAGATCGGCACCGGCGGCGGGCAGGGCTATGTGCTCGAGTACCGCGGTTCGGCGATCCGTTCCCTGTCGATGGAGGCGCGGATGACGATCTGCAACATGTCCATCGAAGCCGGCGCCCGGGCCGGCATGGTCGCCCCCGACGAGACGACGTTCGAGTACGTCAAGGGCCGCCCGCACGCCCCCGAGGGCGCGGACTGGGACGCGGCCGTGGAGTACTGGAAGACCCTCTTTACCGATGAGGACGCGACCTTCGACGCCGAGGTGGTCCTCGAGGCCGCCGACATCGAACCCTTCGTCACGTGGGGCACGAACCCCGGCCAGGGGCTGCCGCTGTCGGCCGCCGTCCCGTCCCCGGACGACTTCGCCGACGAGAACGACAAGGTCGCCGCCGCCAATGCGCTCGCCTACATGGGCCTGACCCCGGGCACCCCGCTGCGGGAGATCGAGGTCGACACCGTCTTCCTCGGTTCGTGCACGAACTCCCGGATCGAGGATCTGCGGGCCGCCGCCGAGGTGGTCCGCGGCCGTCGCAAGGCCGAGAACGTCCGCTTCATGGTCGTCCCCGGCTCCGCGAAGGTCCGCCTCGAGGCCGAAGCCGAAGGACTCGACCGCATCTTCAAGGACTTCGGCGCCGAATGGCGCTTCGCCGGCTGCTCGATGTGCCTGGGCATGAACCCCGATCAGCTCTCCGACGGTGAACGCTGCGCCTCGACGTCGAACCGCAACTTCGAAGGCCGGCAGGGCAAGGGCGGGCGCACGCACCTCGTCTCCCCGCTCGTCGCCGCCGCGACCGCGGTGCGCGGCACCCTGTCCTCCCCGGGCGACGTCGCCGATCTGCCCCGCGACGCCGAACCGGTGCCCTGGACCGAGGAGCGCCCGACGCTCACCCTCACCCCCACCTCGGCGACGGCCTAAGGAGCAGCCATGGAAGCCTTCACCACCCACACCGGCATCGGCGTGCCCCTGCGCCGCTCGAACGTCGACACCGACCAGATCATCCCCGCGAAGTTCCTCAAACGGGTCACCCGCACCGGCTTCGAGGACGCCCTGTTCTCCCGCTGGCGCACCGCGGAGGACTTCGTCCTCAACGACCCCGACTTCTCAGCCGGTTCCGTGCTCGTCGCCGGCCCCGACTTCGGCACCGGATCCTCCCGCGAGCACGCCGTGTGGGCGCTCAAGGACTACGGGTTCCGGGTCGTGCTCTCCTCGCGCTTCGGCGACATCTTCCGCGGCAACTCCGGCAAGGAGGGACTGCTCGCCGCCCAGCTCGACCAGGCCGACATCGAACTCATCTGGAAGATCCTCGAGAACCATCCGGGCACCTCGATCACCGTCGACCTGGGCGAGAAGACCGTGACATGCGACTCGCTCACGGTGCCCTTCCAGATCGACGACTACACGCGCTGGCGCCTGCTCGAGGGACACGACGACATCAGCCTCACCTTGGCGAAGGAGGACCGGATCGCCGCTTTCGAGGAGCAGCGGCCCGCCCACAAACCCCGCACCCTGCCCGCGAAGGTCTGATCGTCCGACTCCGGTTCGCGGGTCGGTCTGCGCTAGTCTTGGACGAGTCCGGAAACGGTGCGGGAGACCCCCGCGACCGCGCGGACACGTGTGCGTGATCGACGACCAGGGGGAGGAACATGCTCGAAGTCCGCGGCGGAAATCCGCTCGGGGGAACCGTGCGGGTCAGGGGCGCCAAGAACCTGGTGCCGAAGGCGATGGTCGCCTCCCTGCTGGGAGAGACCCCGTCCGTCCTCCGCGGCGTACCGCAGATCCGCGACGTCGAGATCGTCACCGGCCTCCTCGAACTCCACGGCGTGCGGGTCACCCAGGCTGCCGACGGGCAGAACCCCGACGGTGAGCTCCACCTCGACCCCTCCGAGGTCGCGCAGGGCTCGATCGTCGACATCGACGCCCACGCCGGATCCTCCCGGATCCCCATCCTCTTCTGCGGGCCCCTGCTCCACAGCCTCGGGCAGGCCTTCATCCCCGACCTCGGCGGCTGCCACATCGGCGACCGGCCCATCAACTTCCACCTCGACGTGCTCCGACAGTTCGGCGCCGAGGTCGACAAGACCGCCGGGGGCATCATGCTCTCGACGACGCGCCGCCTCCAGGGAACGAAGGTCGAACTGCCCTACCCCTCGGTCGGAGCGACCGAACAGGTCCTGCTCACGGCCGTGCGCGCCGAGGGCATCACAGAGCTGCGCGGGGCCGCCATCGAACCGGAGATCATGGACCTCATCGCGCTGCTGCAGAAGATGGGCGCGATCATCACCGTCGACACCGACCGGGTCGTGCGCATCGAAGGCGTCGACTCGCTCCACGGGTTCATCCACCGGGCCCTGCCCGACCGCAACGAGGCCGCCTCCTGGGCGTCCGCGGCCCTGGCCACCGGCGGCGACATCTTCGTCGAAGGCGCCTCCCAGCCGGAGATGATCACGTTCCTCAACGTCTTCCGCAAGATCGGCGGCGAATTCGAGGTCGAGGAGTCGGGCATCCGCTTCCGCCACCCCGGCGGCAGGCTCTCCTCGTTCGCCCTCGAGACCGACGTCCACCCCGGCTTCATGACCGACTGGCAGCAGCCGCTCGTCGTCGCGATGACCCAGGCCGAAGGACTGTCCATCATCCACGAGACCGTGTACGAGAACCGCTTCGGCTTCACCCATGCCCTCGTCGAGATGGGGGCTAAGATCCAGCTCTACCGCGAATGCCTCGGCGGCACCCCCTGCCGCTTCGGGCGCCGGAACTACGAGCACTCCGCGGTCATCTCCGGACCCACCGAGCTCAAAGGGACCCGCATCGACGTCCCCGACCTGCGCGGAGGCTTCAGCCACCTCATCGCCGCCCTGGCCGCCCAGGGCACGAGCGAGGTCCACGGCATCGAGCTGATCAACCGCGGCTACGAGAACTTCCTCGACAAGCTCCTCGGCCTCGGCGCGGAGGTCTCGGCATGAGCGGCAGCGACCGTGCGGGCAAGGATCGCGGCGGCAGGCGCAGCCCCGGGGAGCACATCGTCTCCTTCGAACCCAAGGACGTCGCCTCCCAGCGGGTCGTCGCCTTCGGAGTCGCCTCGACGGCGTACGGGCTCTTCCGCCTGACCTCGAAGATGCGCATCGAGAACGCCCGGGCCCTGCCCGAGGGCACGGGCACGATCGTCGCGGCCTACCATGCCAACCACCTCGACCCGATCCTCGTCGGGCTCGCCCTGTGGCGCAGCGGTCGGCTCCCGCACTTCCTCGCGAAGTCGACGCTGTTCTCCGGTCCCCTCGGCATCGTCCTCAAAGGCCTCGGCCAGATCCCGGTGCTGCGCGCCTCGGCGCAGGCAGGCGACTCCCTCGAATACGCGAAGGAGGCCCTGCGCAAGGGCGAGACCGTCGTCATCTACCCCGAGGGGACGCTGACGAAGGACGAGCACTTCTGGCCCCAGCACTTCAAATCCGGCACCGCCCGACTGGCCCTGGAGACCGGGGCCCCGATCGTCCCCGTCGCCCACTGGGGACTCGAGAACGTCAAACCGCGGGGCACCCTCATTCCCCGGCCCCGCCCGCTCACCCACACCAGCGTCGTGCGCTTCGGAGAACCGCTTAATTACGCAGACCTCTGGGAGCACAGAGGAGAGAAGAGTTCGATGACGACGCTGACGAAGCGACTGACGAACACCATCGCAGGCATGGTCGCCGATCTCTCGGGCCGTGAGCTGCCGGAGAGGTTCCGCACCGAGGAGGCAGGCTCATGAGCGTGGACAGGATCGCCGTGCTCGGCGCCGGGTCGTGGGGAACGACGTACGCCGCGGTCATCGCCGACGCCGGCTTCCCGCTCACCCTCTGGGCCCGGCGGGCCGAGACCGCCGAGGAGATCAACACCGCACACACGAACTCCCGGTACCTGGGCGAGCGTGAGCTGCCGGCCACGATCACCGCGACGACAGACGACATCGCCGCCGTCACCGACGCCGACGTCATCATCCTCGCCGTGCCCGCGCAGACCCTGCGGGAGAACCTCAGCCGGTGGAAGGACCACCTCAAACCCGGCGTCATCCTCGTCAGCCTGATGAAGGGCATCGAGGTCGAGACCGGTAAGCGGATGTCCGAGGTCATCGCCGAGGTGGCCGAGGTCGACCCCGCCCGGATCGCCGTCGTCTCCGGCCCCAACCTCGCCCGGGAGATCGCCGAACGGCAGCCGACCGCGACCGTCGTCGCCGCCTCCGACATCGCCACCGCCGAGGTGGTCGCCGAGATCAGCGCGAACCCGTACTTCCGTCCGTACACGAACACCGACGTCGTCGGCGTCGAGATGGGCGGGGCCGTGAAGAACGTCATCGCCCTGGCCGTGGGCATCGCCGACGGCCAGCGCCTCGGCGACAACTCGAAGGCCTCGATCATCACCCGCGGGCTCGCCGAGACCTCACGGCTCGCCGCAGCCATGGGCGCCCAGCCGCACACGCTCTCGGGGCTGGCCGGACTCGGCGACCTCGTCGCCACGTGCGCGTCCCCGCTCTCACGGAATCGGACCTTCGGGCGCCACCTCGGCGAAGGGATGAGCCTGGAGGAGACGATCGCGCACACCGAGCAGACCGCGGAAGGGGTGAAGTCCTCACCCGCGGTCCTCGCCCTGGGCAGGCGCTACGGTGTGGACCTGCCGATCACCGAGGCGGTGAGCGCGGTCCTCGCCGGTCGGCTGCAGGTTGACGAACTCGCCGGTTTGCTGTTGTCTCGGAAGCGTAAGCACGAAGGCCCGCCCGCATAGGCTGGAATCGACCCCCGCGAAGCCCACGAGCCAAGGAGCGCACATGAGCGTCAACTCACCGTTCTACAACCTTCCCGAGCTGCCGACCTTCACCCTGACCAGCACCGACATCGTCAACGGAGCCGAGCTGCCCGCAGCTCAGGCCTCCGGCGCGATGGCCGTGCCCGGCGGTGAGGACAGGTCCCCGCAGCTGTCGTGGTCGGGCTTCCCCGCGGAGACGAAGGCCTTCGCCGTCACCTGCTACGACCCCGACGCCCCCACCGGGTCGGGCTTCTGGCACTGGACGGTGACCGACCTCGACGCCTCGGTGACCTCCCTGCCCGCCGACGCCGGCAACCCCGACGCAGGCCTCCTGCCGGAGGGAGCCGTGACGCTGAACAACGACGCCGGTCAGCCCCGGTTCGTCGGCGCCGCCCCGCCCCAGGGCCACGGACCCCACCGCTACTACTTCATCGTCACCGCGCTCTCCGAGCCGCTGGGCATCGACGAGACCGCCACCCCGGCCTTCGCCGGCTTCAACATGTACTTCAAGGGCATCGGCCGCGCCTGGCTCGAATGCACCTACGAGGCTCGCTGAGCCATCCCCGGTTCCCCCTGCGGGAACGACAGCACGACCCCGAGCAAGGACAGGTATGTCAGACACCGATCACCGGCCCCTCGTCGCAGTTCTCTTCGGAGGACGATCGAGCGAGCACTCCGTCAGCTGCGTCACGGCCGCCGGGGTGATCAGCGCCATCGACGACGAGGCCTACCGGGTCCTGCCGATCGGGATCACGAAGACCGGGGTGTGGCGCATCGTCGAGGACTGGGAGAGCATGCGCTTCGACCCGGAGAACATGCCCGAGGTCACCGACGACGGCACCGAGGTCATCCCGCGGGTCTCCGCCGCCGGAGCCCCGCTCATCCACCGCGATGCTGCGGGCAGCTACTCCGAGCTGGAGACCGTCGACGTCTTCTTCCCCGTCCTCCACGGCCAGTTCGGGGAGGACGGAACCCTGCAGGGCCTGTTCGAACTCAGCGACACCCCGTTCGTCGGCTCCGGGGTCTTCGCCTCGGCGGCGAGCATGGACAAGCACTACACGAAGTCGCTGCTCGCCCACGCCGGCATCCCCACATGCCCGTGGGAGCTGGTGACGCAGACGATGTGGGAGACCGATCGCCCCGACGCCGAGGCGCGTGTGGCGGCCCTCGGCTTCCCCGTCTTCGTCAAGCCCGCCCGGGCCGGGTCGTCGATGGGAGTGAGCCGGGTCGCCGAACCGGCGGGTCTCGAGGCGGCGCTGGTCGCAGCGTACGAGCACGATGAGAAGGTCATCGTCGAACCGCAGGTCATCGGCCGCGAGATCGAGTGCGCCGTGCTCGGCTCCCTCCATGACGTCGAGCTGCGGACCTCGTACCCCGGGGAGATCGAAGTCTCCGGGGACCACGACTTCTACGACTTCGACGCGAAGTACCTCGACCTCGCCGATGCCAAGCTCACGTGCCCCGCCGACGTCGACGAGGCGACGACCGCGCGGATCCGGGAACTCTCGGCCGCGGTGTTCCGGCTCTTCGACTGCACCGGGCTCTCCCGCGTCGACACCTTCGTCACGGACTCCGGGGACGTGCTCATCAACGAGATCAACACGCTTCCCGGCTTCACCCCCACCTCGGCGTACCCGTTCATGTGGGCGAACTCCGGGATCGACTACCCGGACCTCATCAGCGAACTCATCGGCATCGCGCTCGTCGACCACGCGCGGAAGGGCTGAGGCTCAGGGCAGCCGGCGGGTCGCGACCTCAGGGAGCCGTCGCCGGGGCCGAACCCTCAGGGGCAGAGCCTGCAGGGGCGGAACCCTCTGGGGCCGAGCCTGCAGGGGGAGCGTCGACATCCTCGGCGCCGATGCACTGACGTTCGGGCTGGAAGGCCTGCAGGGCCGGTGAGATGCCGGCGAGCACATCGGCACCCGAACCGAGCTTGCGGTTGACGAGCACCTCGACGGCCGGGGTGCGGCCGTAGCTCGTGAACACCCAGGTGTCATCGGATTCGCCGCCCTTGGAGATCCAGTCGACGCCGCTGACACTCAGGCACTTGTCCGTTGTCGGTCCCGGAGGGGTGACGCCGCAGCGGAGCACCGCGACGTTCGGGTCGCCCCACGCCTTCGTGCCCTGGGACGAGGTGGTGCGCTCCTGCTCGCCGCCGACCTGGTCGGGCAGGCGGAGCATGATGTCGGCGCACTTCGGGTTCGCCGCATCGGCGGCGGGTTCGACGATGACCGTGCGCGCGCACCCGGACAGGGCCGCTGCGAGGACGGGCACGCCGATGGTCAGGGCGGCGACGGCACGCAGGGCAGGCGAGGAGGCGCCGGTCGAGCGGCGGGTGTTCGAACGCATGGTTCCAGCGTATCGCCCGATAGGGTGGTGGCATGACCAGACTGTCCGAACTCGGCGAATCCGCTGTGCTCCGCCGTCTGCTCGCCCACCGCAGGGCAGGATCCCACGAGGTCGTCGGTCCGGGCGACGATGCGGCGGTGACGAAGATCACAGGCGACCTCGTCTCGACGGCCGACATGCTCGTCGAAGGCGAGGACTTCACCCGCGACTGGCTCGACTGGTCGCGGCTGGGCGTCAAAGCCGCCGCGCAGAACCTCGCCGACGTCTGTGCGATGGGTGCCGCACCCCACGGACTCCTCGTCTCCCTTGCCGTGCCGGACTCCACCGAGGTCGAGGACCTCGAGGCGCTGTTCGCCGGGATCGTCACCGAGGCCGAGCGCGCCGGGCGGGAGCTCGGGTATGCCGTGCCGATCATCGGCGGCGACCTCTCCTCCTCCGGTCTCATCGTCACAGCGATCACCGCACTCGGAACCGTGAGCGCCGAGGAGGGGGCGTTCACCCGTTCCGGCGCCCGGCCCGGTGATGGGATCTGGTTGGCGGGCACGCTTGGGCGTGCGGCGGCCGGACTCGACCTCCTCTTCGCAGGCGCCCGCCCCGAGGACGACCTGCCCGAGGGGCTCGCCTCGCTCATCGCGACCCAACTCGCCCCGCAGCCGGACTACGCGGCGATGACCCACCGGCCGGTCGCCTCGGCGATGATCGACGTCTCCGACGGACTGAGCACGGACCTCGGTCGGATCGCGGACGCGTCCGGAGTCCATGCCGAGATCGACCGGGCGGCCCTGGATGAACTCGTCGCCCCGCTGCGCCCGGCCGCCCGGTACGTCCTGGCGGCGCGGGCGGCCGCGGACGCGAACCCCACCGACGATGCCGTCGAGGCGCTCGCTCTGCACTGGGTGCTCGACGGGGGAGAGGACCACGGCTTCGTCGCGTCGTCCCCGGTCAGCGCCGCTGACCCGGTAGGCTGGCGGAGAATCGGTGAGATGCAGGCAGGCAGCGGAGTCGGCCTCGACGGCGCTCCGGTGCCGACGAGCGGTTTCAGCCATTTCGGGAAGTGACGGACGTGGGACCCAATCCGGCCATCGGACTCAACGGGCGCCTGGCCGCGCGGTGGGCGCGGCGCGCGGTCGATCGGCTGCGCCGCGAACGCGGTGAGATCGATGAGCTCAACGTCTTCCCCGTCCCCGACGGCGACACGGGCACGAACATGTACCACACGCTGCGTGCCGCCTACCTCGCCGTCGAAGAGCTCTCCGGACCCGTCACCCTGCCTCAGGTCGTCGCCGCCATGGCCGCCGGTGCCGGACGCGGAGCCCGCGGGAACTCCGGGCTCATCCTCTCCGTCGCCCTCCAAGGCGTGGCCGACGCCCTCGACGGGGTGACCGTGGCGACCCCCGAGGCGATGGCCGCAGCCCTCGAACTCGCCTCTGCGCGGGCGCGGAAGGCCGTGGCCCGACCCGTCGACGGGACCATGCTCACCGTCCTCGACGCGATGGCGACCGAAGCCCGGGAGCAGGCCGATGACGGCGCCGCCCTCGTCGACCTCATCTCCGCTGTGCGCCTGCGCTCCCGGGAGGCCCTGCGGGAGACGACGGCGCAGCTGACCGTCCTCCGGGAGGCCGACGTCGTCGACGCCGGATCGACGGGCATCGTCGAACTCTTCGACCTCCTCTACGCGACCGTCACCGGACGCACGAACCAGGGCTCGATGATCGGGGAGGTCGCGAAGACCCCGCGCATCGTCCACGAAGCCCGCGCCGAGGAGCTCGAGATCGTCGCTGTCCTCCGCCGGGCCCCCGACGACGGGCTGCCCGAGGCGCTCGAGAACCTCGGCGGGACCTCGATCGTCCTCAACGGCGCGAAGGTCCACGTCCACGTCGCCGACGAAGCCGCCGCTGCCACGGTGCTCGACCTGCTCGGCTCCCACGGCATCGCTCGCCTGGACATGGAGGACCTGCGGCTGCACGAGGAGGCCGGGGCGACGAAGCTGCTCGCCCTCGTCGGCGGCACCGGTCTCCAGCTGCACTGCGCGCTCAACGGCGCCACCGTCCTCGACCCGGCGGTCATCGCCCCCGACATCGTGCCGGCCCTGTCCCGGCACACGGATTCCGGTCCCCTCGCCGAGGCGGTGGCCGAGGTCATCGCGGACGAGGAGCGTGACGTCATCGTCGTCCCCAGCTCCTCGACGACGCTCGCGGCACTCACGGGCATCACCGGCGCGCTCATCGTCCGCTCCCGCAACGTCGCGACCCTGCTCTCGGCCCTCGCCGTCTACGACCCCTACGCCCCGGCGGGTGAGATCTTCAACGATATGACCGATGCCGCGGCGGGCACCCGGGTGGGCACGATCGTCTCCGCCGAACAACTCGCCCTCAACCCTCCGACCGGGGCACTGCCCGTCATCGGGGAAGGGACAGCCGCCTCGGCGGATGCTCAGGACGCGCCGGCGGAACGGACGGCCGCCTCGGCGGGCCATCCTTCGCAGTTTTACCGGGTCGTCATTGACGGGAAGGCGAAGTCGCAGAGCACGGAGCTGACCAGCCTCGTCGAGAAGCTCGCCGACCGTCTCCTCGGAGCCGGCGGAGAACTCGTCACCGTCGTCCACGGGCCCGGATGTGCCCCCGAGGTGCTCGCACACCTGCGGGAGTGGCTCGCGAAGTCCCACGAGCACGTGCGCCTCCAGGAGATCGAGTCCCGCGATCGGGCGACCCTGCTCATCATGGGAGTCGAATGAGCGCGCGGCTCGAGGACTACTTCTCCCCACGCGACCGCGGTGCCCTGAAGAAGCGGGGGATCACCTCGGTGGGCGAGCTCTTCCGCTTCTTCCCCCGGCGCTTCCTCGTCCCCGGGGAGAAGACCCCGCTGGGCGACCTGCCGCTCGGGGAGACCGCGATCATCCAGGCCGAGGTGATCTCCGTCGAGACCCGGCGGATGCGGCAGCGGCGGGGGACGATCACCGACGTCATCGTCCACGACGGTCAGCGGTCGATGAAGATCGCGTTCTTCAACCAGGGGTGGCTCGACGCACAGCTGCTGCCGGGTCTCGTCGTCGTCTTCGCCGGCAAGGTCGAGGAGTACCGGGGGCAGCTCACGCTCAACTCCCCGGTGTGGCTCAACCGGGACGAACACGACACGAAATGGACGCCCGAGGAGCTCAACTCCCCGTTCCCCGTCTACCCGCGGGTCAAGGGGATCGCGCAGACCAGGCTGTGGAAGGCGATCAAGGTCCTCCTCGACGTCGCCGACCCGGCGGAGTTCGTCGACCCGCTGCCGCAGTCGGTGCGGGCCAAGTACGATCTGCCGGACCTGCGCACGGCGCTCAACGACATGCACCGGCCCACCTCGACGGCGGCCACCGAGCGGGCGAACCTGCGGTGGAAGTGGGAGGAGGCACTCGCCCTGCAGACCGAGCTCGTCGCCCGCCGGTCCGCCTACGGTCAGCTCGTGGCCGCACCCCTGCTCACGGTGGGGGAGCGGAGCCGGCGCTTCGACGACGACCTGCCGTTCTCGCTGACCTCGTCCCAGGTGAGGGTCGGCAAGGAGATCGCGGCTGATCTCGCGAAGACCACGGCGATGCACCGGCTCCTCCACGGCGACGTCGGCTCCGGCAAGACCGTCGTGGCGCTGCGGGCGATGCTCATGGCTGTCGACTCGGGCGCCCAGGCCGCGATGCTCGCCCCCACCGAGGTGCTCGCCTCCCAGCATTTCGCGTCGATCGAGAAGCTCCTCGGCGAGCAGATGGCCCTCTCCCCGCTGCTCTCCGGCGATGACCAGGTGCGGGTCGCGCTGCTCACCGGGTCGATGCCGGCCCGGGAGCGCAAACAGCTCGCCCTCGACCTCGCGACCGGTCAGATCGACATCGTCGTCGGCACGCACGCACTGCTGTCGGAGTCGACGATGTTCGACAACCTCGGGCTCATCGTCGTCGACGAGCAGCACCGGTTCGGCGTCGAACAGCGGGAGGCGCTGCGAGGCAAGGGCGGGCTCACGGTCCCGCACACCCTCGTCATGTCGGCCACGCCGATCCCGCGGACGGTGGCGATGACGGTCTTCGCCGACCTCGACGTCTCCACACTTGCCGAGATGCCCGCCGGGATCAAGGACATCACCACCCACGCGGTCTCCCTCGCCGACCACCCGCACTGGATGGACCGCATCCTCCAGCTCATCGATCGGGCCGCCGCAGCGGGGAAGGGCACATTCGTCGTCTTCCCCCGCATCGAACCCAGCGAGATCGACGACCCCGAATCGGGTGAGCCGACGGGTCAGATGCGCCAGGGCATCGAGGAGTACCTCGAGTCCCTTGAGAACTCACCGCAGCTGGCCTCGCGGCGCTTCGGGCTCCTCCACGGGCGGATGCCGACCGCGGAGAAGGACCGCGTCATGCACGCGTTCAGCACCGGTGAGATCGACATCCTCGTCTCGACGACAGTCATCGAGGTCGGGGTCGACGTGCCCCGCGCGGTGATGATGGTCATCGCCGAGGCGGACCGCTTCGGCATCGCCCAGCTCCACCAGCTTCGCGGTCGCGTCGGTCGTGACGGGTCGCCGGCGATGTGCTTCCTGCTCACCGAGTTCTCCGAGGCCGATGAGAGCTTCGAGCGGCTGCGCACGGTCGCGGCGACCCTCGACGGGTTCGCGCTCGCCGAGTACGATCTCGACATCCGCGGCGAGGGCGATGTGCTCGGGTCCTCGCAGTGGGGCGGGTCGTCGCTGCGGCATCTCTCCGTGCTCCGCGACACGGAGATCCTCGCCCAGGCGAAGGCCGAAGCCGAACCGATCATCGCCGCCGACCAGTTCCTCGAGGACTCTCCGGAACTGCGGGAGCTCATCCAGAGGGTGCTGCCTGCCGACGCCGCGCACTTCATTGAGGCAGACTGAGAGACAGACCGTCGTGCGGGACCGCGCGGGCTGGGTGATGCGGGCCGAGCGACGCAGTTTGGATGACGCGGGTCGAAGGACACGGGCCGAAGGACTATCGAGGAGGGCGACATGAGGATCATCGCGGGAGCGCACAAGGGATCACGGCTCGTCACTCCCGGCGGCAACGCCACCCGTCCGACCTCGGACCGGGTCAAGGAGTCGCTGTTCTCGATGCTCGAAGGCTACGGGGTCCTCCAGGCGGCCAACGTCCTCGATCTGTTCGCCGGCTCCGGGGGACTGGGGTTCGAGGCGATGTCGCGAGGCGCGGCGCAGGTCGTCTTCGTCGATTCCTCGCTGGCGTCGGTGCGGGCGATCGAGGCGAACGCGGACAAGCTCGGCATCGGACATTCGACGGCGGTGAGCAGCGCCGACGTCCTCCAATTCCTGTCGAACCTGCCCGATCCCAGCGAACTCGAGTCACGGGTCTTCGACCTCGTGTTCATGGATCCGCCCTACCCGCTGGGGGAAGACGCGGTCACGCAGGTGCTCGGGCGACTGCGCAGCCACCTCGACGAGGAGTCGATCGTCGTCATCGAACGCTCCTCCCGGGCCCCGGAGCCGACGATGCCGGGCGGCCTCGAGGTCTTCCGCTCGAAGACCTTCGGGGAGACCGCGCTCCACTTCGTCCAGCTCACCGTCGAGGACGCTGCGCACTGACACCAGCACGGTGTTCCGACACTGGCACGGTGCATTCACCCTGCTGGCGTCGGAACACCATGCTGATAATTCTGCGCTCGTCGGAACACCGTGCTGGTGTCGGTTCACCGTGCTGGTGTCGGATCACCGCGTCGAAGCGGCTCAGAGCACGCTGGAGAGGAACGACCGGGTGCGCTCGTGGCTCGGGTCGTTGAAGATGAGGTCGGGCGGACCCTCCTCGAGGACGAGACCGCCGTCGAACATCATCACCCGGTCGGAGACCTCGCGGGCGAACTGCATCTCGTGGGTGACGAGGAGCATCGTGATGTCCGTGGTCTCCGCGATGTCGCGCAGCACCGCGAGGACGTCGCCGACGAGTTCCGGGTCGAGGGCCGAGGTCACCTCGTCGAGGAGGAGGATCTCCGGGCTCATCGCCAGTGCCCGGGCGATCGCCACGCGCTGCTGCTGACCGCCTGACAGGCGGGTCGGGTGCTCATCGGCCTTCTCACTCAGACCCACCCGCTCGAGCAGCGACTTCGCGTCGGCGACCGCTTCGTCCTTCGATTTGCCCAGCACATGGATGGGGGCTTCGATGATGTTCTCGATCACCGTCATATTGGGGAAGAGGTTGAACTGCTGGAAGACCATGCCGATGCGCGTCGTCATCGCCCGAGTCGTCTTCTTCGGCAGTTCGACCCGTTTGCCGTCCCTGTCTTCGAAGGTAAGCGGCCTGCCGTCGATGTAGATGTAACCGCCGGTGAGCTCCTCGAGGGTCATGACGAGCCGGAGGATCGTCGTCTTGCCCGAACCGCTCGGCCCGATGAGGGTGACTCGTTCGCCCGGGGCGACGGTGAAGTTGAGGTTCTCGAGCACCGTCGTCTTCCCGAACCGCTTCTCGACGTCCTTGAACTCGATCGCCGGGGCGCTCGCCTCAGTGTCGATGTGCCGGGAGGCTCCGGTCTGCGCAGAGGTGTCGAGGTGCGGGGACGGGGTGTTCTCAGTAGGTGGCAAGGCGCCGCTCCAATCGTTGGATGAGGAGGGAGGTGGGGTAGCTGGCGGCGAGGAAGATCAGCCCGGCCAGGGTGAACGCCTCGGTGTAGGCGAACTTCGCCGCCCCGAACTGCTGCGCCGAGGTGACGAGCTCCACGACGGAGAGCGCGAAGAGGAACGGAGTGTCCTTGAACATCGCGACCGCGTAGTTGCCCAGCGACGGGATCGTCGCCCGCAGCGCCTGCGGGAGGATGACCGCGGTGAACGTCCGCACGGGAGGCAGGGAGAGGGCGATCGCCGCTTCCCGCTGACCCGGTGGGACCGCGTCGATGCCCGCGCGGTAGCTCTCGGACATGTACGTCGCGTAGTGGACGCCGATGACCCCGGAGCCGACGACGAGCGCGGGAATGCTCGCCAATGCGGGGATCTCCGCGAAGGCGGTGTAGACGAAGACGAGTTGGACGACGAGCGGGGTGTTGCGGACGAAGGCGACGAAGAGCCGGACCACCCAGTTGATCCACCGCGGCAGGGCGCGGATGGCCACGGCGAGGAGGAGGCCGAGGATCGCGGCGATGATCGTGCCGACGACCGTGGCGATGAGCGTGTTGACGAAGCCGCGCAGGAGGATCGGCAGCGCCTCGGCGGCGAATTCCCAGTTCCAGATCACAGCGGCTGTCCGTATCCGACGTTGCCCGTCGACTGCCCGGCGGCCGTGCGGGGACCGGTCACCTCGGTCGAGCCGACACGGGCATCCCGTCTGGCCCGCCGGCGGTCATTGCGCGAGCCCGGACGACGCCGGCCCAGCCGTCGGACGGCCCGGCGTTCGAGGAGGTTCATGAACTCCTGGAGCAGCCACGCGATGACGAAGTAGATGAGCAGACCCACGGAATAGGCGAAGAACGTGTCGTTCGTCGACATCCGCAGCTGCCCGATCTTGTCGGTGAGGTCGGAGAGCGTGATGAAGGAGACGACCGCGGTGCCCTTGAGCAGCTGGATGAGGAGCGTCGCCAGCGACGGGATCATCAGCGCCCACGCCTGCGGGAAGATCACCCGCAGCATCCGTCTGGCCGGGGAGAGGCTCAGCGCGATGGCCGCCTCCCACTGGCCCTTGGGCACGGTCGCGATCGAGGACCGGACCACCTCGGCGGCATAGGCACCGTAGTTGAGCGACAGGGCACCGATTCCGCATGCCATCGGATCGAGCTGGACGCCGAGGAGGGGGAGGACGTAGAAGAGCCAGAACAGCTGGACGAGCAGGGACGTGCCGCGGAAGAACTCGACGACGATCCGGGCAGGGATCCGCAGCCACCGATGCGCCGAGGTCATCGCGAGCCCGAGGACGATCGCGATGACCAGGGCACCGGCGGCACCGGCGAGAGTGAGGATGAGCGTGACCTGGATTCCCTCCCACACGGCGGGAAGGAACTCCAGGAGCGCGCTGAGCTGATCGGTCATGAGCGCGGGTCAGGCTGCGGCTCAGGAGTCAGCGGTCGGCAGTTCGCCCTTGCACAGCTGATCGGTCGTGATCGAGCCGTCGGGGCGCTCCTCCTTCGTGAAGCCGTAGTCGCCGACGATGTCGAGGTAGGCCTTCTCGTCCCCGACGATCTTGTCGAGCTCCTTGTTCCACGCGTCGCGCAGTTCGGTGTCTTCGGTGCGGAAGACCGTGGCGCCCGCACCGACCTGTGGGACGCCGTCGATCTCCTGGACGAACGATTCGCTCACCGCGACGTCGGCGTTCGGGGTGTTCTTCGCCATCCAGTTCAGCGAGATGCCGGTGAGCGCGAAGGCGTCGGCGCGGCCCGTGGTCACGGCGTCCATGCCGTCCTGCGGGGTGCCGACCTGCTGCGACTCGATGCCGAGGGCCTTCGCGTAGTCGGATTCGACGGCACCGGTCATGGTGGCGAGCTTGAGGCCCTTCTCCTTGACCTCGTCGAGGTTCTTCAGTCCCTCGTTCTCGCCCTTCTTCGTCATCAGGGCCGTGGTGTACATGAACTCGGGGTTGCCGAAGGACGCCTGCTTGCAGCGGTCGGGCAGGATCGACATGCCCGCGGAGATCGCGTCGAAGCGCTCGGCGTTGAGGCCGGGGATGAGGGAGCCGAACTCGGTGTTGACGCCGTCGACGTTGTCGACGCCGAGGTTCTTGAAGACCTGCTTGGCCAGGGCGACGCTCGCGCCCTGGAGTTCGCCGCCCTCCTCGAAGCTGTAGGGGGCCTCACCGGCGAAGCCGACGGTGATCTTGCCGTCGTCGATGGCCTGCTGCAGGGTGCTCTT
Organism: Brevibacterium metallidurans; assembly: GCF_037101285.1. Taxonomy (NCBI): domain Bacteria; kingdom Bacillati; phylum Actinomycetota; class Actinomycetes; order Micrococcales; family Brevibacteriaceae; genus Brevibacterium; species Brevibacterium metallidurans. The sequence goes on along the minus strand of NZ_BAAAAF010000005.1, from coordinate 80,904 downwards.
GTCGGAGCCGCCGCCGCTGCACGCACCGAGGGTGAGCGTGAGGGCGAGGATCGAGGTCGCGGCCGCGAGTCCTTTGAGGGAGGTCATGGCGGGTCCTTTCCTGGGGAGTTCCGTGGTCGGTGACGACGTGGGTGACGTGCGTCTCATCGCCCCATTCAAACCTCTGACAGTCCGGATGTCACACTGTCTGACAACGTTATATGCTCGTGACATGTCTCAGCCGCACACCTCGGAGCTGCCCGTGCTGCGTCGCGTCGTGCGTTCCTCGACGATCGACCTCGTCGCCGAGGAGATCCGCAATGCGATCTACCGCGGCAGTCTGCTGCCGGGGCAGGCGATCAACGAGGTGCGCACCGCGGAGCTGCTCGGGGTCTCCCGGCCGTCCTTGCGGGAGGCGCTGCAGCGCCTCGTCAGCGAGGGCAGCGTCAGTCATGCCCCGGGACGCGGGGCGTGGGTCAAGCGGATGGGGACCGAGGACATCGACGACGTCTACGCGGTGCGCGAGGCGATCGAGGTCCAGGCCGTGCGGATGATCATCCGCGGGCAGCGGGCCACCGCGCTCATCGACGAGGCGCTCGAGGCACTCGAATCGGTCGTCGACGGCAGCGTCGCCCGGGTCATCGGCGACGCCGACCTCGACTTCCATCACGCGATCGTCGCGTGCTCCGGGTCACCGCGGCTGACGACCCTGATGAAGGCGTCGATGGTCCACACGAGGCTGCTCTCCCTGTCGGCGCCCGGTGGGTACGAGGTCCGCTGCGATCTCATCGACGTCCATCGCAGCCTCGCCGAGGCGATCGCCGCCGGAGACGAGGAGCAGGCAGTGGGCATCGTCGCCCGGATCTCCGCCGAGGCGGTCGCCCGCCTGCGCAATCCCGCCTCCGAACCCGAAGCCGTCGTCGTCCGCGGGGAGGACGGCGAGTCCGGTGTTGACGACCAGTGGGCGAGCTTGCGAGAGTGATCGTCGCGCGGAGCGCCGGAGCATAGGGGCGGTGCGCCCGGTCGATTCGCTCGGCGATACGATCGGGGCATGGATCCTCACGGGCGGTCGTTCGGCGCACGCTACTGGGCGCTTGTGCGCGAAGCAGTCGTCACGGTGCTCGTGGCCATGGCCCTCGTTGTCGTCCTCACCGAGTTCTTCTTCGGCGTCTACGGGGGAGTGCTCACCGTGTACGGGTTCGATTTCGCCGTGTCCGCCGTGGTCGCCGCTCTCGGTCTCGGGTTGGTCGCCGCCCGGCCTCGCCGAGAGCACTCGCATGTCATCCGTGTCGCCTGGGTGAGCGTCGTCGGTCTCGTCGGCGCTGTCCTCTCCATCGGCGCCATGATGGGCTTCGCGTCGGCCGGCGGGTGGGAATCGGCGAAACTCGCCATGATGATCCAGAGCTACAGCTCGCTCATCATCTTCGGCACCATGGTCGTCGTCGCCGCGGCCTGGCACGGGTGGTCGGCGCTGAAAGAACAGCAGCCGCCCTACGACCTCCGCGCCGACTGAACGTCATACGGACCGACCGGGACCACCTCGGCGTGCGGGATACGATGAGGCCATGAAGGTCGTCAGTCCCGGTTCCTATGATCCGATCACCATGGGTCATCTCGACATCATCGCCCGTGCGGCGAAGCTCTTCGACGAGGTCGTCGTCGCCGTCGTCCACAACCCGTCGAAGACGGGCCGGTTCGATCCGGACACCCGCGCCGGGCTCATCCGTGCCTCCCTCGACGCCGATGAGCGCACCCGGGATGCTGGGAACATCACGATCGACGTCGTCCCCGGCGGCCTCCTCGTCGACTACTGCGCGAGGATCGGGGCACCCGCGGTCGTCAAGGGTCTGCGCTCGGGCACGGACTTCGCCTACGAGCTGCCGATGGCGCTGATGAACAAGCACCTCACCGACCTCGAGACGATCTTCGTGCCCGGCAACCCCGAGTTCGAGCATGTCTCCTCCTCGCTGATCAAAGAGGTCCACAGGAACGGCGGGGACATCACCGGCCTTGTGCCCGAGCCCGTGCTCGCCGCGCTGAGCGCCGACTCGTAAGGCATGCAGGCGACTCCTTCCTCGTCCCGGGCCTGGTTCACAGGCCTCGTCGTCCACACCGTCCTCGCGCACGCGACGTACAACGGCGTGCGTGTGCTCATCTCCTACCGCACCCTCGAACTCGGCGGCACCGGGGTCGTGCTCGGCCTCATGACCGCGTGCTATTCGCTCGTCCCGCTGCTCACCGCGCTCTTCGTCGGCCGCCTCGTCGACCGGGGGTATGCGACCGCGGTGCTCTGGGTGGGCACCGTGCTCTCGATCCTCCCCGTCGCGCTCGCGGCCATCGCCCCCAACCTCGGCGTGCTTCTCGTTGCGACGATGAGCCTCGGCTTCGGTCAGCTGCTCACCACCGTGGCCTCGCAGGCGCTCATCCCGCAGAGCTTCCCGGCCTCCCGCCTGACCGCGAAGTTCGGCCACCTCACCCTGGGGGTGTCGATCGGGCAGACGATCGGCCTGCCCCTGGCCGGCATGATCGCCGACGCCACCGGCGGCTCCCCGCACATCGTCGGCGCCCTGTGGTTCATGACCGGGTTCTCCGCGCTCACCCTCATCGCGGCGGTCATCGTCATGCTGCGTGGGCGGACCCCGCATGTCTCCCGCGCCGAGGCGGCCGAGAGTGTCCGCACCCCGTGGGCTCTGCTGCGGATCCGGGGGATGAAGCCGGCGATCCTCGCGTCGATGGCGACTCTGGCCGCCGTCGACCTCATGACCGCGTACCTGCCGCTCATCGGGCAGGAGAACGGGCTGAGCGTGACGACGGTGACGTGGCTGCTAGCGCTGCGGACCTTCGCCTCGGTGATCTCGCGGATGATCATCGGCATGCTCGCTCGCCGGTGGGGGAGTCTCTCGCTGCTGTGGACCGCCTCGGCGGCGGCGGGGATCTGCGTCATCCTCATCCCCGTGCTCACCCAGACATGGAGCCTGGCGATCCTGCTGGCGATTGCCGGGTTCTGCTTCGGGCTCACCCAGCCGCTGACGATGACGTGGGTCTCGACGCTCTCGGACCCGGCGAACCGGGCGGCGGTGCTCTCGATCCGGTTGGCCGGCAACCGGCTCAGTCAGGTCGTGATCCCCTCGATCGCCTCGGTGCTCACGATCATCGCCGGCTCCGGTGTCGTCTTCACGATCTCCGGGGCGCTGCTCCTCCTCGCCGGCGGCGTGACCTGGCGCAACAGTCACGAGAAGTGGTGAGGGTCAGGGGTTCGGGTTGCCGAGCCTCTCCAGTTTCCGGCGTCGGCGGCTGAGGCTGCTGATGATCAGGTACGCGTAGAGGCCGGTGAAGACGGACCAGATGAAGGCGATGATGGCGAGGTTCTTCCACACCGACCGCGGGTCGTCGAGGTAGACGACGGGATTGACCTCATCGCCGTTCCAGCGCACCTGCTGCGGTTCGCTCGCGGTTTCGCGTGAGAGGTCCTCGCCGAGGAGGGCGTTCTTCACGGTTGTGCCGTCGGTGCCGGTGTAGGTTCCGCGCCAGGCGCACAGGACCTCGCCGTTCTTCGGCAGACCGCAGTCGCGGGTGAGGGCTTTGAACTGTCCGGTCTCCACGCCGACGACGAAGATCTTGGCGACATCGATCGCGGCGGAGATGGCGAGGATCGTCGTCACTGTGAGGAGGAGGGCGACGATGGACACCCAGACGGTGCTCATGGTGTTGATGGTCTGTTTCGACGTCACGCGATCACAGTACCGATTCGGGCGGCGTAAAGACTGAGGCGACCCTGGAAAATGACGACGAGCTGCCCCGAGGATCAGAGGTGATGCCGGTGGGAGCGGGGTCGTTTCGCGCGGTCGAGGCGCACGAGTTCAATTTTCCTGCGGCGATGACTGCGGATGACGATGTAAACGCATGTTCCGGCGACGCCAGTCCACACAGTCACAATGAGGATGACGACTCCGCTCTGCGACTCCCTGTCATCGGCGAAGACAACGGGCTCTTCGCGATCCCCGTTCCAGCGCACCCGCTGCTCGACCCCCGCGGCGCTCGGCGTCAGCTCCTCGTCGAGGAGGACTCCGTCGATCGTCGTGCCATCGTCATCGGTGTAGGTGCCCAACCACGAGCACGACGGCTCACCGCCTCGCCAGCCGTCAGAGCATTCGCGTTGCACGGGCGTGAACGTTCCCGGCGTCATGCCCTCGGAGAAGGCCGTTTCGACATCGGACAAGGACACTGCCGCGATGGTGGTCACCGCAGCGAGCAGAAGCACGGCAAAGCTCACCCACACCGCGTGCGCAAGGTTGATGAGGGGCTTCGGAAACAACCACGTCGACCACCATGAGCGCCTAATGGGGAAGTCGACGTCGGGGAACCGAACGCGGTCCGAAACATCGTCCTGATCGGAGGCGGTGGGCACTCGGCCGTCGTCTCTGTCGTCGGTTTCAGGCTGTGCCATCACACGACATCCGGGCGTTCGGGCACAAAGGGTGGGCTTCCGAACGACAGCTCTTCTGTGGTCAGCGGACGCCGCGACACAGTGAGATCGCCGTCGACGACAGTCGCTTGGACAAGAGTGACCGGCGGGGTCAGCAGTGCGATCAGTCCTCGGATATGCCAGGGAACGTCTACTCGGATGCCTTCGCCCGGCACTGCGTGGCCAGGAGCTGTGACGGTTTTCAAGCGTGGGAACATGATTTCGACGAGCACGTCGGCACCAGTGAGAATCTGGACGATCGGGAAGAAGGGATCGGCAGCTTCATGGTGCGGGTAGATCCCGTCCGGCTCCACGGAGACTTCCAACCTGTACTTCTCCACGAACTCAGAGAAGCGAAGTGCGCAGAGGTAGTCCACCCGTGTGACGTCTCCGAAGGTGACCTCATCGATCTCCATCCTCAGCCGCAGCTGACCAGCTTCGGGCTCGGCCTGCGACGAACGGTCCCCTTCGGTCTGAGTGCTCTCGCTCTTGAAGTCGACGACGAGAATGCCTGGCGCCTCGACAGACACGATCGATCCGTCGGGCACGGTCTGATCCAACGACAGCTCGGACATCTCCAGGATGCCCTCTGCCCACACCGGCTTGAGGTCGTCGGGGGAGATGTCGGCGAAGGCGGTGGTGAGGAGTTCTTGCAGGGTCATGATGGGTCAGGGGAGAACAGTAGGGCTGGGGTCTGCACCGTCCGGAGACTACCCGAGCGCACGCGTGAGCCTCCACCGGTGCGGCAGCCTCCGGTGGAACCGATATCGGATCGATGCACAACCTCGGCGCTCATGCCATGAGGTGCGGTAGCCTGGCGCAACGGCACGGAATCGGGGTGACGAGGAACACCTCGGCGAGGTCCGGGCGACGATTGGCAATGGTCGGCGGAGTTGATTAGAATGATGAGTCGCGTGTGAACGCAGGAGCGGCATCTCATTCGCATACGGAGGAGAGAGCATGAAGAAGCGGTCAGAGTTCGTCTACGATCTCCGATCCATGGGATTGCTCGGTCATCCGGGTGAGTGGGAACGTGTCAACGCCACAGTGCCGGCTCCGGCGGATCTCAAGATCGAAGTGATCGGGGTCGCCGAAGGAACGCCGATGAACCTCGAGCTCATGTTCGAGAGCGTTTCCGAGGGGATCTACGTCTCGGGCACGGTTTCGACCGTGGCCCGCGGCGAGGACGCGAGGACGCTCGACGAGATCGAGCTGCCCATGGATGTCGACATCAACGAGATGTACGTCTATGAGCAGGCCGAGGGCGACGAGGACTCCTACGTCATCGACCGGGATCACCTCGACCTCGAACCCGCGATCAGAGACGCTGTCGTGATGGCTCTGCCCTTCAGTCCCTCACAGGACGGAAGCGAAGAGTTCAGCTACACCCTCGGTGAGGACATCGAGGAGGGCGAGAGCGAATCCGATTCGCCGTTCGCACAGCTTCAGAACTTGTTGGATGAGAAGAAAGAGAGCTAGACGTGGCTGTTCCCAAGCGTAAGATGTCGCGCAGCAACACCCGCCACCGTCGTTCGCAGTGGAAGGCCCAGGCTCCGAACCTGGTCAAGACTGTGGAGAACGGTCGCGTTGTGTACTCGCGCCCCCACCAGGCCAAGGTCGTCGAAGACGCAGCCGGCACCCCGCTGTTCCTTGAGTACAAGGGACGCAAGGTCGCTGACGTCTGACCTGTGGACACTGATACCACAGCAGAACTGCAGAAGAGTCTCGGGATCGACATCGATCCCGAGACTTTTCGTCTTGCGCTGACCCACCGCTCCTTCGCCTTCGAAGCCGGCGGCATTCCGACGAACGAGCGCCTCGAGTTCCTGGGCGACTCCGTCCTCGGCCTCGTCGCCACCGAGTCGCTCTACTACGACAACCCTGACCTGCCCGAGGGGCAGCTGGCGAAGATGCGCTCGGCCGTCGTCAACACGCGTGCCCTGGCCGCGATCGCCCGCCGTCACGACATCGGCCGCCACATCCTCCTCGGCAAGGGCGAAGAGCTCACCGGCGGACGGAACAAGGACTCGATCCTCGCCGACACCGTCGAAGCCCTCATCGGCGCGACCTTTGTCTCCTCGGGCCGGGACGCGGCCTTCGCCTTCGTCCACCGCCTCATCGACGGAATGCTCGCCGACGCCGTCAACCTCGGCGCCGGCATGGACTTCAAGACCACCCTCCAGGAGGCCGCCGCCGACCTGGGCCTGGGTGCCGTGAGCTACGAGATCACCTCGACCGGCCCCGACCATGCGATGGTCTTCACCGCCCACGCCCGCCTCGGTGACAACGGCTGGGGTTCAGGCGACGGATCATCGAAGAAGGCCGCCGAGGCGGCTGCCGCGGAAGTCGCGGTCAAGGCGATCCGCACGCTCTACCCCGACTACAAGCGCTGACGCGCAGTTCACGGCTGCGATGCCCGAGCTTCCCGAGGTCGAAAGCGTCCGCCGCGGCGTCGACGAGTGGACCGCGGGTGCCCTCATCACCGGCGCTGAGGTGGTCGATCCCCGGATCCTCGGCACCACCTCGGCGCGGCGGGTCGATGACACCGCTGCCGCAGCCTTCGTCCGCACCGTCACCGGCCGTCTCATCACTGGGGCAGAGCGGCGCGGGAAGTTCATGTGGCTCACGCTCGATGGGGAGGACGGACTGCTCGTCCACCTGGGCATGAGCGGACAGATGCGCGTCCACCTCGCCGCGGAGGAGGCGCACCGGCACACACGTGCGGTGTTCCGCCTCGAACGGGTCGAGGAGCGCTTCGATCTGCGCTTCGTCGACCAGCGGATCTTCGGCCATCTCAGCGTGCAGCCGCTCGTGCCCGCACACGGTCGGCTTGTGCCCGCCTCGGCGATCCACATCGCACCTGATCCGCTCGAGGACGCCTTCGACATCGACGCGACTCTTGCGGCCTTGGCGCGCAAGCGCAGCCCGATCAAGGCGGCCCTGCTCGATCAGACTCTCGTCAGCGGGGTCGGCAACATCTACGCCGACGAAGCGCTCTTCCGGGCGGGCATCCATCCGCTGGCGATCGCGGCCCGCACGCGGCGGAACCGCCTGGCTGCCGTCCTCGAATCGGCGACGACCGTGATGGGCGATGCGCTGGCTGTGGGCGGGACGAGCTTCGACGACCTCTACGTCAACGTCAACGGGGAGTCCGGGTACTTCGACCGCTCGCTGCTCGTCTACGGCCGCGGGGGTCAGGAGTGCGTACGCTGCGGCGGGGAGATCGCCAAGCTCACCGTCGCCGGTCGCGGCAGCCACTTCTGCCCGAACTGCCAGAAGCCGCCGCGGTACCGGTGAGCTGGGCGGCGTTCAACGCTGCAGGTAGGGATTTCCCGTGGAACAAACCTCAAGCTATTGAGACTAGTGTAGTCTAAGGTATGTAAACGAGCTTCGTTCACAAAGTCTTAAGCGAAAGATAACGCTATTCGCACACTGCTTTAGTGGCGAACAGGGCAGCTTATAATGTCAGTCAGGGGAAAATAGATGATATTGAAGTCAGTTGAAGGCAAAGAAACCTGGAAATCTGCCTATAAACATTTCTCTGAAAGTCACGAGTTAGGGTCCGACGGAATAGGACTGTTCGCTGTTGATCAAAAGTTCGGTATTGACGATGTGCGCTCCGCTGCAGCCGAATCAATCACTGGAGGCGGCGATGACAAGAAGCTCGATATTATTTACGTGGATTTGAGTCGAAGCCTATTGGTCGTAGCTCAATGCTTTGAGTCGCCAGTGAAGAAATCATCCGCACCGGCAAATAAGGCATCTGATCTTAATACCGCAGTTGCGTGGCTATTGAGTGCGGACCTAGAATCAGTTCCCGATGGAATTCGAAGCAGAGTTCAAGAAGTTCGGGACGCTTTAGATGCAGGGTCAATTCGTGACTTTCACCTTTGGTATGTCCATAACGCACCTGAATCGAAGAATGCTGCTTCGGAAGTTTCGAATGCAGAAAAGACTGCAAGTCGCCTGTTGTCTAAACGGGGAACAGTTCAAGTGTTGGGTGCTCAGGTTGGTGCCGAGACCCTAGAGCGGTGGTATTTAGGCTCTCGTCGTGCGATCAAAGTTAACGACCAGTTTGAACTCCGAGTTTCTGACGCTATTGAAGCTTCGACAGATCGTTGGAGCGCTGTGACTACTTTGGTTTCTGGCACGTGGCTGTACAATCTATTTGCAGAGCACAAAGAAGACCTATTTTCGGCAAACGTGCGCGATTATCTGGGGTCTCGTCGGAGTGACGCTAACATCAATAACGGAATTAAGGAGACTGCAAAGTCTGAGCCATCAGATTTTGCCGTTTACAACAACGGAGTTACTGCGCTTGTCTTGGACTATAAGCTGGGACCCCGTTCAAAAACCGGGCGCCGACTTAACATAACCGGGATCTCGGTGGTTAACGGTGCGCAGACAACCGGGTCGGTGGGATCTCTCGAAGCGAAGCCACCAGTTGAGCTACTTGTTCCAATTCGATTTGTGAAGTCGAGCGATGAACAGCTCATTGATCAAATTGTGCGGTTCAACAACCTACAGAACAAGGTTCAAGCAGCAGATTTCCGAAGCGGCGACGAAATTCAAAACCGATTGCGTTCCGAGTTTGCTGCAATGCCTGGTGTTACCTATGAGGGTGGTCGAAGAGGAGGGTCCAGCGATGCAATCAAACGTAGTCGAACGTCGCTCGCATCATATACGGTTGGTCAGGTTCTTACGGCGTTTCACGGTGATCCGGTAGCGGCATACGATAAGAAAGCCGAAATTTGGGTGGATGATACCATGTACTCAAGAGTCTTTTCGGAACGTACCACGGCGTCTCATATTCTTTTCACATACTCGCTTTATGATGCTATTACGACTCGAGTCATAGATCTTCGGAGTAAATCACGCAATCCAAATGAATCGTTAACTGACGCCGAAGAAGACGAACTTGACTTTCTGTCGCTAAAGGGAGCTAACTACCTCCTCGTGGAGGTCGTTGCGCGTTCCTTGGAGTCAATCTTAGGCAAAACGATTCCTAATAGATTTGGTTTAAGATTCAAATCGGATCCTGGTTTGGCGAAGGCGGCGGGATATTGGAATATAGTTATAGATACAATTCTTCCTTTGAAGGATCAGCTTCGCGGGGCTTTCAATAAGGGGCGAGTCACACGGGAGGGGAAGGAGGATGCTTTTATTGCGTTTGAAGGATTATTTAGGGCTCTATTGAATTTTCAGCCAGATGCGTTCGTTGATTTCGCGAAGCGAGTTAAGGTTGAATCGTTATGAATGGGGTCACTATGCTCTGGAAATGCTCGAAAGCGTTGGTTTATTGGGGGCTGATCGTTTAGTATCGTTCTATGTTTCCGACTCTCCTGTTATGTGCGATTGTGATGTTATTTGGATTTGTTCGCGGCTGGAGCGTCTCCGCTCTTCCCGACTCCGGAACGGGTCCGGATGGATTCTGGACTGTCCGAACTGTCTGAGCCGTCCAGCCTGCCCCTGTCACCGGGGACCTGGCTGAACTCCGAGGTGGCCAGACCGAACACGCCGCCGTCGTACTCATTGACACCGGTCGCCACGGACTGGTCGAGCAGATGGGTCGCAAGCTCCCGCTGAATGACGAGGGGATCCTGACACAGGTCCTTCCACAGGGCCACACAGAGCAGAAGCATGACGATGACGAACGGCAGCGCGGAGACGATCGTGATGTTCTTCAGCCCGTTGAGCGCCTCGGAGGGATCGCTGCCCCCGGCCAGGAGCATCACCGCCGCGACCGCACCCGTCGCGACACCCCAGAAGATGACGAGCCGCCTGCCCGGTTCGAGTGCCCCGTTGGCCGAGAGCGTGCCCATGACGATCGACGCCGAATCGGCTCCCGTGACGAAGAAGATCGCGATGAGGATGACCGTGACGATCATGAGGATGATCGCGATGAGATTGGGCAGGGGAAGCGCGCCGAGGAGGTCGAAGAGGATCGTGTCCATCTTGATGTCCGGTTCGCCGTCGACGATGCTCGCAAGCGCCCGGACAGTGCCCTCACCGCGTTCCGCGCGCTCCTGGATGCCGATGGCGCCGCCGCCGAAGATCGCGAACCAGATCGTCGAGACCACCGAGGGGACGATGAGGACACCGGTGACGAACTGACGCACCGTCCGACCCCGGGAGATGCGGGCGATGAAGAGGCCGACGAAGGGCGACCACGAGATCCACCATGCCCAATAGAAGACCGTCCACGAGGACAGCCATTCGTTGACGCCGACTCCGTTGGCCGCCGTCCGCGAGGCCATCTGCGGCAGATCCTCGATGAACGAGCCCACCGAGGAGGGGATGACGTTGAGGATGAACAGCGTCGGTCCGCCGATGAAGACGATCGCGGCGACGATGACCGCGAGGACCATGTTGATGTTCGACAGCCACTGGATGCCCTTCTCCACCCCGGACACGGCCGAGGCGACGAAGGCCGCGGTGAGGATCGCGATGATGAGGACGAGCACGGGGGAGGAAACATCGGGGAGGATGCCCGCGGTCTGGATGCCGCCGCCGATCTGGATGGCCCCGAGACCGAGCGAGCACGCCGAGCCGAAGAGGGTGGCGAGGATCGCGAGGATGTTGATGATCTTCCCGCCGACGCCGTTGACCACGCGTTCGCCGAAGAGCGGGGTGAACATCGAGGAGAAGAGCTGGGAGCGCCCGAGCCGGAACGAGCCGTAGGCGACGCCGAGGCCGACGATCGCATACATCGCCCACGGGTAGAGGGTCCAGTGGAACAGCGTCGTGCCCATGGCCGTGCCCATCGCCTCGGCGGTCGACCCGTCGACGGTGTTCGGTGGGGGAGACATGTAGAAGAACAGAGGCTCGCCCACCCCGGAGAAGACGAGGCCGATGCCCATGCCGGTGGCGAACATCATCGCGATCCACGAGGAGGTGCGGAACTCCGGCTTCTCCCCGTCCCTGCCGAGCGGGATCCGCCCGAACCGGCTGACGGCGACGACGATGACGAAGATCGTGAAGACCGTGGCGGCGATGACGAAGAGCCACCCGAAGTTGTCCATCACCCCGGTCAGGGCGGCACCGGCGACGACGCCGAGGCTCTCCGGCGAGATGAAGCCCCAGACGACAAAGGCGACCGCGAGGAACCCGGCGGTGAAGAAGACCGGCTTGTCGAGGCCGATCCGGCGCAGGTACCGCTTCTTCGTCGGCGGATTCTGCAGGTGGGTGATGAGTTCGCGCGTGCGGTCGAAGCCGTTGCCGGCTCCGAGGCCGGAGTCGTCTGCGCTGCCGGAGGTGTTCGATGGATCGCTCATGGGTTCGGTTGCCGCATCGGGTCGCCTCAGACGGCCGTGCGCGGCGATCCTTCCTGGTCTCGACGGCGAGGTGAGAGGCACACTACCAAAATATGTGACCCAGGCAACAGAGCGTCCGGGCCGCAGGTCCGGCCCCCGCTATGCTTGAGGGCACGATGCATCTCAAAAGCCTGACCCTGCGCGGATTCAAATCCTTCGCCTCGGCCACGACCCTGAAGTTCGAGCCGGGCATCACCTGCGTCGTCGGCCCCAACGGATCAGGCAAATCCAACGTCGTCGACGCCCTCTCCTGGGTGATGGGCGAACAGGGGGCGAAGAACCTGCGCGGCGGGAAGATGGACGACGTCATCTTCGCCGGCACCTCGAAGCGTCAGGCCCTCGGCCGCGCCGAGGTGACCCTGACCATCGACAACTCCGACGGAGCCATCCCCGTCGACTACACCGAGGTGACGATCTCCCGGACCCTCTTCCGCACCGGAGGCAGCGAATACGCCGTCAACGGGGCACCCGCCCGACTCCTCGACATCCAGGAGCTCCTCAACGACTCCGGGCTCGGCAAAGAGATGCACGTCATCGTCGGCCAGGGCCGCCTCGACGCGATCCTCCACGCCGACCCCATCGAACGCCGCAGCTTCATCGAAGAGGCCGCCGGCGTCCTCAAGCACCGCCGCCGCAAGGACAAGGCCGTCCGCAAGCTCACCGGCCTGCAGACCAACCTCGACCGCCTCGGCGATCTGCGCACCGAACTCAACCGGCAGCTCGGACCCCTCGGACGCCAAGCCCAGGCAGCCGCCCGGGCCGCCACCGTCCAGGCGACCCTCCGCGATGCCACCGCCCGACTCCTCGCAGACGATGCCGTGCGCCTGCAGGCCTCCCTCTTCGCCGCCTCCGACGGAGGAGGCGACCACACGGAGAGGATCGCCGACCTCGAAGGCCGCCGCGCGCAGGCGGAGTCCCGGCTGACCGAGATCGAGACCCGGCTCGCCACCGTCGAGGGCGACCTCGAGGAGATGCGCACCGCGGAATCCCGCACCCAGACCCAGGCCGTGCGCGCCAGCGGCCTGGCCAGCCGGGCCGGCGACAAACGCTCCCACCTCCTCTCCGAGGTCACCAGCCTCGGCCGGCGCGAAGGCCGCTCACCCGATGAGCTGCGCAGCCAGGCCGAGGGAATCACGGCGGAGCTCAGCGCCGCCGATGAGGCCGTCACCGACTCGACGGCCGCCCTCGAGACGGCGAACGCCCGCAAAGAGGAACTCGCCGCCGCCCTGCGCGCAGCCGAAGCCGACGTCAAGGCCGCGCAGATCGCCATCACCGAGGCGGTGAAGAACCGCTCGACCCTCCACTCCCGCCAGGAGCAGGCACGCTCCCGCATCACCGACCTGCAGGCCCGCATCGAAGCCGGCCGCAGTGAGATCAAGGCGATCGAGACCCGACTCGTCGACCGACGCGCAGCCCTCACCGCTGCCGAAGCCGCCGTCGAGACCGTCGAAGAGGGCGAGACCACCCTCGATGAGACCTATGAGACGGCGAAGGCAGCCCAGACCGACCTCGAAGCGCAGCTGCGGGAGGAGAAGGCGAAGCGCGCCGAGGCGGCCTCCGAACTCGCCTCCGCCCGCGCCCGTGCCGAAGCACTGGCACTCGGCACGGCACTCGAAGCCGACCTGAACGACATCGTCTCCTCCGGCCTGCCCGGTGTCGAGACGGCCGTGACGGAGAAGCTCACGGTGACCACCGGGTACGAGATGGCCGTGGCCGCGGCTCTGTCGACGACCGTGAGCGGCGTCATCGTCGACTCCGGGCAGGCGGCACTGACGGTGCTCGACCACCTCGGCGAGGACACCAACGTCTCCCTGACCATCCCCAGCGGAACCCGCCCGGCCCCTGCAGGCACAGCCGAGGCGACCGCCTCGGCGGGAGGATCCGGCAAGGGCGGAGACGCCGGACCCCAGCGCCTGGCCGACTTCGTCCGCGCCGACGACCCCGCCCTCGACACCCTCGTCAGGACCGCCCTGGCCGCCGTCGTCTGCGCCCCCGACGCCGCCGCCGCGCTCGCCGTCGTCGACGCGGACCCGCAGCTCACCGCCGTCACCGTCCACGGCGAGGTCATCACCTCGACCCGGGTCAGCCGCGCCCGCACCGCCTCGGGCACTCGGCTCGCCTCGCAGACGGCGCTGACCGAGACCGAGGAGACGATCGCCGGACTCGAAGCGACCGTGACCGGGCTCGACGCCGACATCGCCGCAACCGAACTGAGGCTCGCCGAGGCGAAACCCGTCACCGCCGCGGCCCTCGAGGCCCTCCACTCCTCCGATGCGCAGATCATGGCCGCCGCCGAGGAGGTCTCCCGGATCACCGGTGAGATCGCCGCCGACGAGACCCGCCTGAGCCGGGCCGGGGAGAACGACACCGAACTCCGCCGCCGCCTCGCCGCAGCCCAGCAGGACGCCGACACCGCCGAGGCGGCGCTGGCCGGGGTCGAGGACGTCGACGAGGTCGTCGACACCTCACACCGGGACGCGCTCAGCCGTGAGGTCTCCCAGACCTCCGAAGACGTCATCGAAACCCGCATCGCACACAAGGCCGCAACCGACCGCGCACGGTTCCTCCGCGACCGCGTCGACTCCCTCACCCGGCAGGCCGCCGCCGAGGAGGCCGCCCGGGAACAGGCGCAGCGGGCCATCGTCCGCAAGACCACCGCCGCCGCCTCGGCGCTGACGATCGCCGAGGTCGCCGAGGAGGCCGCAGCACTCGCCGCCGCGACCGTGACCGAACTCGCCGAGACCATCGGCGTCCTCGTCGACGAGCGCGCGGGCCTGCGGGAGGAGAAGGGCCGCCTCGGCGAGGAACTGGGTCAGACGCGGAAGGAACTGGGCCGGCTCAAGGACGCCGCCGCGGAGGCCGAGCTCGCGAAGGAGCGGTACCGGCTCAAGCTCGAGGAGATCGAGCACCGCGCCGAGCAGGAGACGGGACTCGGCATCGACCGGCTCATCGAACTCTTCGGACCCGACACCCCGGTGCCCGGCTTCGAGGATGGGGAGGAGGAGCGGCCCTACGTCCGCTCCGAGGTCGAGAAGCGGCACAAGGAGGCGTCGAAGCAGCTGGCGCGGATCGGCACGGTCAACCCGCTCGCCCTCGAGGAGTACGAAGCGCTCAAGGAGCGCCACCAGTTCCTCGAGAAGCAGATCGCCGACATCGAATCCTCCCGCAAGGACCTCATGCAGCTCGTCGACGAGGTCGACCGGCACGTCGAACGCGTCTTCGCCGAGGCCTACGCCGACACCGCCCGCGAGTTCGAGGACATCTTCTCCCGCCTCTTCCCCGGCGGCGAAGGCAGCCTCAGCCTCACCGACCCCGACGACATGCTCACCACCGGCGTTGACGTCCACGCGAGGCCGGCGGGCAAGAAGGTCAAACGACTCTCGCTGCTCTCCGGCGGGGAGCGCTCACTCGTGGCCGTGGCGATGCTCGTCGCGATCTTCAAAGCCCGGCCGAGCCCCTTCTACGTCATGGACGAAGTCGAAGCCGCCCTCGACGATCTCAATCTCTCCCGTCTGCTCACGGTGTTCAGGGAGTTGCAGGATTCGAGCCAGCTCATCGTCATCACCCACCAGAAGCGGACGATGGAGATCGCCGACGCCCTCTACGGGGTGACGATGCACGGCGACGGCGTCTCGAAGGTGATCTCCCAGCGCATCCCGACCCGCCCCGAGGAGTGAGCCTGAGTGTCGGGGCACGCGTGCCCGGGCGCGGTGAGCCTGCGTGTCGGGGGCATTCAGCGGAGTCCCAGGGAATTCTCCAGCGGCCACGCCACCCCGTGTGACTCCAGCCCTGTGCAGGGACTATAGACTTGTGGGACGAAGAAGCACTGTCGAGAACTTATGAGGAGCGGGACGTCCATGGCCGAGTCGGCTGAACCACGGGGTGACTGCCTGGCATGAATGCAGTACTCGTCGTCATCGTCGGACTCGCCATCTCCTTCGCCCTCGCCCTCGTCGTCGTGCTCCTCGTCGCCCTTCCCGGGCTGCGCGCGGAAGGACGGCTGCGGTACTCCTCGGATGTGCAGCGCTTCCGACTGCCCGGCCAGTGGACCGGCTACGACGACGAAGTCCACGAGTTCTTCGGCCACGACGACGGCACCTCCCACCTGGCCACCCGTGAACAGGCCGCCGTCACCGCGATCCGCGACCACTCGTACGTGCTCCGCCCGCAGCCGCGCCGACATGCGGCACCCTCGCTGCTCACCGTCCGGCCGCGCACCCGCCACTGGAAGATCCCCGATTCGGGCACCGGCTGGCGCACCACCGCCGGTCTGCTCTTCGGCTCCCGCGGCACCTGAGACCACCCCTGACCGCCTTGGGCAGGGGACTGTCCGCGCGCGGCACCGCCCGTGACACGTTCACGGAGACCAGGCCGTAACCCTTACGGCGCTAGGACAGCAGACCAAGGAGGACGTCCCGCAATGGACCAGCCGATCATCCTGCTCATCGTCGCAGCCATCGTCTTCATCCTCGTCGTGGCGCTGGGCATCAGCCTGCGCATCAACGCCCAACGCAAGGGATTCGGCGAGGACCAGTCGATCGACGCCGACTTCACCGGCGAACTGAAGATCGACGACATCACCGAGGCCGTGGCCAAGGAGAAGGAGAAGGCGGCCGGCTCCGAGGTGCCGACCGAACCGGCCAGTCGCCTCGTCCGCCTCCGCGAGAGGCTCGCGAAGTCGAACTCCGGGCTCGGCCGCGGACTGCTCAACCTGCTCTCCCGCGACACCCTCGACGAGGCGACCTGGGAGGAGATCGAGGACACCCTCATCCTCGCCGACGTCGGCGTCGAGCCGACCTCCGAACTCGTCGACACCCTCCGCGAACGCGTCAAAGTGCTCGGCACTCGCGATCCCGACGAGGTTCGGGGACTGCTGCGCGAGGAGCTCATCAAGCTCGTCGATCCGACGATGGACCGTGAGCTCGCCACCTCCGGCACCGCAGGAGATCCTGCCGTCATGCTCGTCGTCGGCGTCAACGGCGCAGGCAAGACGACGACGGTGGGCAAGATCGCCCGCGTCCTCGTCGCCGAGGACAAGTCCGTCCTCCTCGGTGCCGCCGACACCTTCCGCGCCGCAGCCGCCGACCAGCTGACGACCTGGGGTTCGCGCGTGGGCGTGGAGACCGTGCGCGGCGAGGAGGCCGCCGACCCCGCCTCGGTGGCCTACGCCGCCGTCGAGAAGGGAAAGGCGGAGAACGCCGACGTCGTCCTCATCGACACCGCCGGTCGCCTGCAGAACAAGGTCGGGCTCATGGACGAGCTGCGCAAGGTCAAGCGCGTGGCCACCCGTCCCCTCGGCGAGGGCCACGACATCGACGAGGTCCTCCTCGTCCTCGATGCGACGACCGGGCAGAACGGCATGCAGCAGGCCAAGGTCTTCGCCGAGGCGGTCGACATCTCCGGCATCGTGCTCACGAAGCTCGACGGCACCGCGAAGGGCGGCATCGTCATCGCCGTCCAGCGCGAGCTCGGGGTCCCGGTCAAGCTCATCGGCCTCGGCGAAGGTGCCGACGACCTCGCCCCATTCACCGCCGAAGGGTTCGTCGACGCTCTCCTCGACTGAGACATCCCGCCCGCTGAGACAGTCGAACAATCGGTCTCAGCGGGCTTCTCACTGCCTCTGACCAGGCATTCCGCCTCACCTGAGGCCCTCGTCACATTCTCGAAACATCGTCGAATCATTCCCGTGACCTCGCCCCTGAAGACTGGGCGCACCGGAACCGATTGAGACGACAGAGAGACAGAGACATGGAACTCGATGCAGTGAATGTGTGGATGATGGTCGCTGCGGGGCTCGTGCTGCTGATGACCCCCGGCGTGGCCTTCTTCTACGGAGGGATGACTCGGATCAGTTCGAGCATCAACATGATGATGATGGTCTTCTCGGCCATGGCCGTCGGGGCGCTGGTCTGGGTGCTCTACGGCTACGGCCTGAGTTCGGGCGACTCGATCGCCGGGATCGTCGGCAACCCGCTCAGCCAGCTCGGCCTCGCCGACGCCGTCGCCAACCAGCCGGAGACGCTGATCTCCATCGGCTACGGGTCGACGTTCGCGATGATCGCGATCGCCCTCATCGCCGGGGCCGTGGCCGACCGTGCGAAGTTCTCCACGTGGCTGGTCTTCTCCGCCGCCTGGGTCACCCTCGTCTACTGCCCGCTGGCCTTCATGGTCTGGGGTGACGGGATCCTGTCGGCCGACGGCGCGATCGGCAGTGTCTTCGGACCCGCGATCGACTTCGCCGGCGGCACCGTCGTCCACATCAACGCCGGCATCTCCGCCCTCGTCCTCGTCGTCGTCATGGGCCGCCGGGCACGCTTCTCCACCCCGCACAAGCCGCACAACATCCCCATCACCGTCCTGGGTGCCGCCCTCCTGTGGTTCGGCTGGTTCGGGTTCAACGGCGGAGCCGCCTCGACGATCGAACAGGCGGGACTCATCTGGGTCAACACCCTCGTCGCCCCGGCCGCCGGCATGATCACGTGGATCACCATCGAACGCCTGCGGGCCTCACGACCGAGCAGCATCGGCAGCGTCTCCGGACTCATCGCCGGCCTCGTCGCGATCACCCCGGCCTGTGCCGACGTCGAACCCTACGCCGCGATCCTCATCGGCATCGCCGCCGGCGCCGGAGCCTACTTCGCGGTCGTCGCGAAGAACCGCCTGCGCTACGACGACGCCCTCGACGTCGTCGCCGTCCACCTCGTCGCCGGCATCATCGGCACCGTGATGATCGGATTCTTCGCCGTGCCCACCGCGGAGACGGCTGCGGGACTCTTCTACGGCGGCGGACTCGAACTCCTCATCGCCCAGATCGTAGCCTGCATCGTCGCCATCGTCTACGCCGGAGCGGTGACCCTCGTCATCTCGCTCGTGCTGCGCAAGACCATGGGTCTGCGGATCGATCCGCGCGACGAACTCGACGGCATCGACAACGTCGAACACGCGGAGAGGGCCTACTCCTTCCGCTGACCCGATGCTCCCGCCTCGGCGCCGGTCGGTCTCGCCGGACACCGAGGCGGGGGAGTACGCCGGAGTGCTCACAGGACGCCCCACCCGCGGTTCCAGCAGACGCCGCAGGTGGGGTGTTCTCGTGTCCGGCGGGGTTTCGGACCTCCCAGGGGGAGTTGTTAGGCTAGGGAGTCGACCAATCTGAAGAAGGCGTGCACGTGTTCAATTCCCTCTCCGACAGGCTCACCGCGACTTTCAAGAATCTGCGCGGCAAGGGCAGGCTCTCGGAAGCCGATGTCGATGCCACCATCCGCGAGATCCGTCGAGCCCTGCTCGACGCTGACGTGGCCCTGCCCGTCGTCCGCGCCTTCACCGGGCGGATCCGCGATCGGGCGCTGTCGGAGGAGGTCTCGGGGGCGCTCAACCCGGGCCAGCAGGTCGTCAAGATCGTCAACGAGGAACTCGTCGCCATCCTCGGTGGGCAGACCCGTCGCCTCACCTTCGCCAAGCGCCCGCCCACGGTCATCATGCTCGCCGGACTCCAGGGTGCCGGCAAGACGACGCTGGCCGGCAAGCTCGCCCACTGGCTGAAGTCCGAGGGGCATCGTCCGATGCTCGTCGCCGCCGACCTCCAGCGCCCCAACGCCGTGGGACAGCTGCAGATCGTCGGTGAGCGGGCCGGTGCCGTCGTCTACGCCCCCGAACCCGGCAACGGCGTGGGCGATCCGGTCAAGGTCGCCACCGACGCGATCGAGGTCGCGAAGTCGAAGCTCCACGACGTCGTCATCGTCGACACCGCGGGTCGCCTGGGCATCGACGAAGAGCTCATGCAGCAGGCCGCGGACATCCGTGCCGCCGTCAACCCCGACGAGGTCCTCTTCGTCATCGACGCGATGATCGGTCAGGACGCCGTGAAGACCGCCGAGGCGTTCCTCGAAGGCGTCGACTTCACCGGTGTCGTGCTCTCGAAGCTCGACGGCGACTCCCGTGGCGGCGCCGCCCTCTCCGTCGCCGAGGTGACCGGCCGACCGATCATGTTCGCCTCCACCGGCGAGTCGATGACCGACTTCGAGCAGTTCCATCCCGACCGGATGGCCGACCGCATCCTCGACATGGGCGACATCCTCACGCTCATCGAGCAGGCGGAGAAGAACTTCGACGAGAAGGAGACTGCGAAGCTCCAGAAGAAGTTCGAGTCCGGCGAGGACTTCGACCTCAACGACTTCCTCACCCAGATGGCGGGCCTGCGGAAGATGGGCTCGATGAAGAAGATGCTCGGCATGATGCCGGGCATGAGCCAGTACAAGGATCAGATCGAGAACTTCGACGAGCGCGAGGTCGACCGGGTCGAGGCGATCGTGAGATCGATGACACCGTACGAGCGCAGCAACCCCAAGATCCTCAACGGCTCCCGGCGTGCCCGCATCGCGAAGGGCGCCGGCACCACCGTGACCGCGGTCAACCAGCTCATGGAGCGCTTCACACAGGCGCAGAAGCTCATGCGCGGCATGGGCCGCGGCGGCGGTATGCCGGGCATGCCCGGGGCCGGCGGCATGCCGGGACTGGGTTCACTGCCTGGTGGGGGAGCCAACCGGAAGAAGAAGGCCGCAGGGAAGAAGAAGGGCCGCAAGGGCGGTCAGTCGGGCAACCCGGCCAAGCGCGCCGAGCAGGCGCAGGCTGTCCAGGACCGGAAGTCGGGCAAGGCGAAGGACCCGGTCGGTTCGGCCTTCGGCGGCGTCGACCTCGGCGGGGACGACGACTTCGATCTCGCGAAGCTGCCCAAGGGCTTCGGCGGGATGTTCCCAGGTGGAAAGAAGTAGCCCTTTCTGGCACAATGAACTCTTGTACTTTCGCCTCGGCGCGGGCCCTCTCTTCTGCCTCGAGTCGATAGTCCAGGTCGCAGACTCCGTCACGTCAACCCCACGACTGTGCGGTATCTCTGTGCAAACAGAACACAAAAGGAGACACCACTACAGTGGCAGTCAAGATTCGTCTGACCCGCATCGGCAAGGTCCATGCACCCTTCTACCGCGTCGTCGTCGCCGACTCGCGCACCCGTCGTGACGGTCGCGCGATCGAGCAGATCGGCATCTACCAGCCGCTGCGCGACCCCTCGGTCATCGAGATCGACTCGGAGCGGGCGCAGTACTGGCTCTCTGTCGGCGCGCAGCCGACCGATCAGGTCCGCAACCTGCTCAAGCTCACCGGCGACTGGCAGAAGTTCACTGGTGAGGGCGAAGCCGTCAGCACCGTGAAGCCGCAGCCGGAGAAGGAAGCCTTCGTGGCTCCGACCGCCGACTCGGTGATCAAGGAAGCCATCACGCAGAAGAGCTCCGGTAAGGCTGACGCCGCCGAGGTCGAAGCTGAGGACACCGCTGCCGACGACGTCGCCAAGGCCGTCGAGGCCGAGGACGCCGCTCAGGCCGAAGCCGCTGAGGACAACGCCTGACATGTTGGCAGATTCGCTCGAACATCTGGTCCGCGGCATCGTCGATCATCCCGACGACGTCGCAGTTCGGTCCCGGTCGTCCCAGCGTGGGACGACGCTCGAGGTCAGGGTTCACCCCGACGACCTCGGACGTGTCATCGGCCGCGCGGGTCGCACCGCGAAGGCCCTGCGCACTGTGATCAACTCCCTTGCCGGCCGTGAGTCGGTGCGGGTGGACCTCATCGAAGCGTAGTTCCACCACGACGGGGGCGTCGGCGCATATGCGCCGGCGCCCTTTCGTGCATTCACGGGGCGGGGTGCGGCGCCGATTCCCGCAACCGCTCGGTTCGCATCCGTATGGCGTGGATCAGACCACGCCATACGGATGCGAACCGAGCGATCACTCGCCGTGGGCATCGCTCCGGCGGGCACCGCTCCGGCCGCTCGCTCAGGCGCCCTCGACGACTCTCACGCGTGCCGTACCTGAAGAGTCCTTGACCGCGAGCACCCCGTTGGAGTGGGTGATCATCTGCACCCCGCCGTCGACGGTTTCGCTCCACGCGACCTCGCCGGTTGTGGCATCGAGGCCGACGAGCTTCTCGCCGTGGGCGACCACGACTTCACCGATCGTCGGCACAGAGGTCGGCTGTGCGACGTAGGCGGCCGTGGTCGGGTCGACCTTGCCGAGGTCGGGGCTGCGCCAGACCTCGTCACCGGTGGTGAGATCGACGGCCACCGCAGTGTTCTTGCCCGACGGCACCACGATGAGCGGTGCCTGTCCCGGCCTCGCGATGACGGGATCAGGCCCGAGGAAGAGCAGGGATTCGTCCTCGGCGTCAACGTCTTTGAGCTCCTGCGGTGCCTCGAGCGACCACGGCTTGAGGTCCTTCGGTGCCGTGCGCGGCGTGATCGCGTCCGTCCCCGGTGTCGCGACGAGACCTCCGCTGTACCTCCAGTCCGGTCCGTTGCCGGGCGGGAGAAGGCAGTACACGAATCCGGATTCGCTGGCCCGCGTGCTCATCTGGCACGCGCCGTGGGGGAGCGGGTCGAGGACTTCGGTGTCGGTGCCCGTCGCTGCGTCCGGATCCGGCGGAGCATCCACGTCGCGCCACTTCGTCACGCGGACCGGTGCCGGTTCGCCGCTGCCCTCCGTGTCGTAGGGGGAGAGATAGAAGACATCATCGCCGAGGTGGTCGATCGTGTATCTGCTGCCCAGCGCGGAATCGCCGCCGACGGCCAGAGGGTCGACGGAGGCCGCTGAGGACTTCCCGGTCGCGATCTCGGTGCGGACGAGTGCCGGGTATCCCCGTGAGGACACGACGCGATCGAGGAAGCGGCCGGTGGGGTCGACAGAGGTGCCGTCGACCTGCTCGTCGACTCTTTCCTTGACCCGCCACCGCTCCTTCCCGGTGTCGGGGTCGAGAGCGAGGACGTGAGTCGCATCGGAGTAGTCGGCGCGACTGCCGTCGTAGCACTGGTCGGGAATGTCTGCGACGATGCCGTCGTCGGCGTACTGCTCCTGATAGTTGAGCAGCACCCGGGCACCGGCGCTGATGTTCTGCGTCATCGACTCCGACGGGCGGATCGAGAAGTAGGGGCCGGGGGCGCACTCGTCGATGGTGCCCGGATCGAGGTCCCAGACCTTCTTCCCCGACCAGTCGAATGCCGCGACGGTGCCGGCGTCGTCGTCGAGCTGGGCGATGATCCTCCCCGGGGTGACCTGGACACGGGGAGAGAATGTCGCGTCGAGGACCGGCGGAAGTTCGGCGACGAGCTCGCCCCGACGCGTATGGATCGCGGGGCGCCCTGAGGAGGTGCTCAGCAGGAAGCTCTCATCGTTGGCCCCGAGCACCGAGGAGGAGTCGAAGCTCATCCAGTCCGACCATTTCCCCGCCGGCGCCGAGGCGGAACCGGAGTCAGGAGCGTCACCGGGCTCCTCATCGCTGCTGCACCCGCTGACGACGAGCGCGAGGACGCCCAGACAGGCGAGCCCCACCGTCGCACGGATCGACCGGGAGCGTCTCACGCGGGCTGACCTGGAACTCATTGCGTTACCTCCACTGTTCTCAGAACGGACCGCCCCGCGTCTTCGCTGCGGACGAGGACGAACGGGCCCTGCGCGCTCATCGGCGAGGCACCGTCGAATGGAGCCGGCTCCCTCCACGTCTCCTCACCGCTCGTTGCGTCGATGCCGACGATCTCGCCGCCCATGCTCGTGACGAACTCTCCGGTGGGAGGGACGTAGCTCGTGTACTCGGCGTAAGTCCCCTTCTCGCCTGGGACGGTCCATTCGACCTCACCCGAGGCCAGGTTGATCCCCTGCAGCGGGGCGTCCTTCCCGGGCAGTCCGATGAGCGGGTCAGCACCGTCGCGTGGGGCGACCGGATCGATGCCGAAGATGCCGGGTCCGGAGGTTTCGGGATCGGTCGGCACGTTCGTCGGTCCTGCTGCGGTCCACGGTGCATCGGTGATCGGCGTCGTCACCGGGGCCGGCGTCCCGTCGGCCGCGAGTCCGCGGACGAGCTTGGACCGGTAGTCTCCTTCGCCGTTGGGTGCCTCGAGACAGTATTGGATTCCCGACCGTGACGTCGAGACGTCGACTTCGCACGGGTCGGCGTCGCCGGGAGGGAACGACTTCGCGTCGTCGACGCTCTCTGTCCACTTCTCGACCTGGGTGAGCACGAACCCGTTGCCGCCCAGGTCGATGGCGAATTCGTCCTGGCCCATATCGCTCATGAAGACGGGGTCGGGGAACGAATAGCCCCATTCGTCGAGCATGAGGCGAGCTCGCTTCTTCTTGCCGGTGCCGATCTCAGTGCGTTCGAGATAGATGGGCAGCTTGTTCGTCACGACCCGGTCGACGAACCTGCCGTCGAGGCTGAGGGCGGCGTCGAGCTGCTTGTGATTGAGATTGTCGGCCTGACTCCACTTCTTCTCGCCGGTCTTCGCATCGATGCCGACCAGGACGTCGACGTCCTTGAAGTCGCTGGTGATCTCACCGAAGCACGACTGGGGGAGCCGATCGTACGAGCTCTCGGCGGCGTTGGCGTTGAGCACGAGAGTCCCACCGGTGCCCACCGCCTCGGTGAGTCGAGAGGTGAGGAGGCTGACGTCGGCGGGGAGGACGCACTCCCCGAACTCAGCGAAGTCGAAGGCCCACTGCTGCTTCCCTGTCGACCAGTCGAACGCGGTGAGGGCCTTCTGTTCGACGACGAACACCGATTCCCCATTGCTCGCAATCGTCGCCGAGGGCAGGTCGGGTCGGAAGTCCTGCGGCTCGGGCAGCGTCCACAGCTCCTTGCCGGACCGGTCGTAGACGGCGAGGTTCGGTTCTCCCGTTTCGCTGAGAACCGCGTAGTCGGCGGTGGCGGCCATGATCGCCATCGGCGCGTCGAGCTCGATCCAGTCCGACCATTCCGCCTTCGGCGCCGAGGTGGGGGAGGCCTGATCCGACTCATCCGATGCCCCGGATCCGCATCCGGAGAGCA
The DNA here is from genome assembly GCF_037101285.1 of Brevibacterium metallidurans. Taxonomy (NCBI): domain Bacteria; kingdom Bacillati; phylum Actinomycetota; class Actinomycetes; order Micrococcales; family Brevibacteriaceae; genus Brevibacterium; species Brevibacterium metallidurans. The sequence continues at coordinate 56,283 of NZ_BAAAAF010000005.1, read as the reverse complement.
GCAGCGCCATGACGGCGAGAGCGGCGAGTGGGGACGGTCGCATGCGAGCTCCTTCGTGGCGGGGACCGCGGGTGTCTCGAGTGGGTGTCGTCGGGGCGTCAAGGGGCAGAGTGGTCGAAACTGCTGGTGGCAGGTCCGACTACAGCAAAAGTATCACAAGGTGAGTGGGCTCACATGCACGGTCGGGCAGACTCCGAACGAGGCGCCGGGCACGTCCGACTAGACTGGTCGAGCATGAATCGAGGGGTGCTGACCGAGCACTCGCACGCGATGAGGAGCACGCATGGACATGGTGATCGCCCGCCTGGGCAAACCGCACGGCATCAGAGGCGAATTCACCGTCGAGGTCCGCACCGACCGACCCGACGAGCGCCTCGTGCCCGGAATGACCTATGCGACGGACCCCGACATCGGCGAGCTCACCCTCAAGTCCGCCCGCTGGCACCGTGATCGTCTTCTCCTCGCCTTCGACGAGGTGCCCGACCGCACGCGTGCCGAGGAGATCCGCAACACCCTCATCCTCGCCGAGCAGGACGACGAGACCGACGAAGACGATGCGTGGGCACTCGATGACCTCATCGGGCTGACGGCCTACGTCGGCGAGGACGCCGTCGGCGAGATCGTCGACGTCACGAGCGGAACCGCCCAGGACCTCCTCCACCTCAAGCACACCGACGGCCGCGAGATCCTCATCCCCTTCGTGACCGCGATCGTGCCCGAGGTCGACACCGACTCCGGGCGGATCGTGCTCACCCCGCCCGCCGGTCTCCTCGACGCCGAGTGAGCCCGACCATGCGCATCGACGTCGTCTCGATCTTCCCCGACTACCTCGAAGGGCTCACGCTCTCCCTCATCGGCAAGGCCATCGACCAGGGGCTGCTCGACCTCGGCGTCCACGACCTGCGGGACTTCGCCTTCGACCGTCACCGCACCGTCGACGACTCCCCGTACGGGGGCGGGGCCGGCATGGTGATGAAGGCCGAACCCTGGGCGCTCGCCCTCGAGCACGTCCTCGGCCGGGGTCCGGCACCGGCGGAGGCGGACAGTGCCGCGGATTCGCAGGACCGCCTCGGCGAGGGGACGGGCGAGGCACCCCGACCGATCCTCATCGTGCCGAGCCCGGCAGGGGAGGTCTTCGATCAGCGGATCGCGGAGGATCTTGCGCACGCCCAACATCTCGTCTTTGCGTGCGGGCGGTACGAGGGCATCGATCAGCGGGTCCTCGACTGGGCGGGGGAGTCCTTCGATGTGCGCCCCATGAGCATCGGCGACTACGTCCTCAACGGGGGCGAAGTCGCGTCGATGGTGATGATCGAGGCCGTCAGCCGGCTCATCCCCGGTGTCATCGGCAACCCCGAATCCCTCACCGAGGAGAGCCACGAGGACGGCCTCCTCGAATACCCGATCTTCACGAAGCCGGCGACCTGGCGCGGGCATGAGGTCCCGGAGATCCTGCTCAGCGGCAACCACGCCGCGATCGCCCGCTGGCGACGTGACCGACGTCTCGAACGCACCGCCGAGGTCAGGCCGGACCTGCTCGCCGAGCTCTCCGACCTCGACGCGGCCGACCGCGCCGTCCTCGACCGGTTTGAGTCCGGGGACGCACCCGTGACAGAATAGATCCGCGTTTGTTGGCATCCACCTGCTTCAGGGGGATGGGTGCCCGTTTCAGCCGCCGGCCACAGCCCGGTGGAGCAGGGGAGGGATCCCGGCAGACGAATCCGACCACCGGCATCGCCGGTCCGATATGCGTGTCCTCGACCTGAAGCAGAGGCCACAGGAGAAGCACAATGCAGAAGCTCGATGTTGTCGACGCAGCCTCGCTGAAGTCCGACGTTCCCGATTTCCGCCCCGGTGACACCCTCAACGTCCACGTCCGCGTGGTCGAGGGCAGCCGTTCGCGCATCCAGGTCTTCAAGGGTGTCGTCATCCGCCGTCAGGGCGACGGCATCCGTGAGACGTTCACGGTTCGCAAGATCAGCTTCGGCGTCGGCGTCGAGCGCACCCTCCCGGTGCACTCGCCGATCGTCGAGCAGATCGAGGTGCTGTCCCGCGGCGACGTCCGCCGCGCGAAGCTCTACTACCTGCGCAACCTCCGCGGCAAGGCCGCTCGCATCCGCGAAAAGGCCTGATGACCGTCCGGCCCAGCGCCGCACGGACACCTCATGCCGCAGCATGACGAAAACGCGACCTCCGGGTCGCGTTTTCGTGTTCCGGGGGCGGGTGGCTCGCCGGCGGACGGCGATGCGTCGGCCCGCCGTTCCCCGTCGTCGCGCCGCATCTCGCCGAGGTGGTGGAAAGCTCTCGTCATCATCGCCGTCGTCATCGTCATCCTCGGGGCTTCGGTGCGCGGTTTCGTCATCCAGCGCTTCACGATTCCCAGTGAGTCGATGCAGCCGACGCTCACCGTCGGCGAGACGATCTCCGTGTGGCGCCCCGATGCGCTGACCGGAGACATCCAGCGCGGCGACGTCGTCGTCTTCGACGGTCGCGGCTCCTTCGTCGACGACCCCCTGCCCACCCCGCTGCAGAAGATCGGCTCGTGGGTCGGTGTGGGTCCCCGCGACGTCTACTTCGTCAAACGCGTCATCGCCCTCGGCGGGGACACCCTCGAATGCTGTGACGCACAGGGCCGGCTGCTGCTCAACGGCAAGCCGCTGACCGAGGACTACGCGCCGCTGCCTGCCTCCTCGGTGGCGTTCTCCATCGAAGTCCCTGAGGGAACCATGTGGGTGATGGGCGACAATCGGAACGATTCGACCGATTCCCGCGCGTTGCTCGGGCGTCCCGGCGGCGGCTTCATCCCCGTCGACCGTGTCATCGGCCCGGTCATCGGGCAGGGCTCCAGCCTCGACTGATACGCTCGTTCCAGCCACCCCGCGCCGGGCGCGGTCCGATGCGAAAGCGAACGAATGACCCCCGAACCCCAAGCTCCACCGCGCTCGAAGAAGATCCTCCGCGGCCTCGCCGAGACGGTGGTGATCATCGTCATCGCACTCCTCATCTCCACCGCGCTGAAGACCTGGGTGGTCCGTTCGTTCTACATCCCGTCGGGGTCGATGATGGACACCCTGCAGATCGACGACCGGGTGCTCGTCAACCAGCTCGCCCCGAAGTTCGGCCCGGCCAACCGCGGCGACATCATCGTCTTCGACGATCCCGACGACTGGCTCGCCGGGTCCGAGGTCTCGAACTACACGCCCAACCCGGTCCTCGAATTCATCGGCCTCGCCCCCTCCGACGCGGGCAACCAGCTGGTCAAACGCGTCATCGGCGTCGGCGGCGACACCGTCGAATGCTGTGATGCCAAGGGCAGGATCCTCGTCAACGGCACCCCGATCGACGAAACATACTTGCCGCCGGACACAGCCCCCTCGGAGATGGAGTTCTCCGTCACCGTCCCCGAAGGCCAGTACTGGGTGATGGGCGACAACCGCGGCAACTCCGCCGACTCCCGCTACCACCAGGATGGCCAGCCGTTCGTCCCGGCCGAGAACGTCGTCGGCACCGTCTTCTTCGTCAACTGGCCCCTCAATCACATCCGCTGGATGGGCAATCCGAAGGACGTCTTCGCGAACGTGCCCGCACCGCAGGGAATCACCGTCAGCTGATGGCCGGACGTGGACTGCACGACCTCGGCGTCGAACGTGCCCTGGCCGCCGAGGGCTTCGAGACCGTCATCGGCATCGACGAGGTGGGCCGGGGTGCCCTGGCCGGACCTGTGAGCGTCGGGGTCGCCGTCTTCGACCTCGCGGTCGTCTGCACAGCCGAGGTGCCCGCGGGCATCCATGACTCGAAGCAGCTCGATGCCGCCTCCCGGACGGCTGCGACTGCGCGTGTCCGATCATGGGCGCACGCCTCGGCGGTGGGGTCGACGAGCCCGGCCGAGATCGACGCCCTCGGGATGACGCTGGCCCTCAGCCTCGCCGCTCGCCGTGCCCTCACCGAGGTGGTCGACTCGATCGGATCCGCCGGCCGGACGATGGTCCTCCTCGACGGCAAGCACGACTGGCTCTCGGCTCCACTCACGCTCGATTGCCTGGGGATATTTGGTCCCGCAGCCGACCTCGACCTCCCGCCCGTGCGCACCGTCATCAAGGGCGACGGCAGCGTTCCGGTCATCGCGGCGGCGAGTATCGTGGCGAAAGTGGACCGTGATGAGAGGATGATCGACCTCGCCGAGGTGCACCCGCAGTATGGTTGGGAGTCGAATGTCGGATACGGAACCGTTCACCACCGGCAGGCGATCGCTGAGCACGGACCGAGCGTCCACCATCGGCGGAGCTTCCGCCTGCACACCGAACCGGACGCGAAGAGAGGTACGCCGTGAGCACTGATGATCTCGATGACTACGAGGCCCAGCTCGAACTCCAGCTCTACAAGGAGTACCGCGACGTCGTCGGCCTCTTCGCCTACGTCGTCGAGACCGAACGCCGGTTCTATCTTGCCAACCACGTCGACCTCAAGGCCCACAACGACGCCGGCGACGTCTACTTCGAACTCACCCTGCGCGACGCCTGGGTGTGGGACAGCTACCGGTCGGCCCGGTTCATCAAGACGGTGCATGTGCTCACCTTCAAGGACGTCAACATCGAGGAGATCGCGAAGTCCGATCTCGAACCGCCCACGTCGATCGGGCGGTGAGAGGTCGGCCGCATCTGGATTCGACACGCGCGTGAGCTTGACTTGTGCGTACGCCGGGTGTGAATAGCTGCGCACTCGTGTGCTCACGGCCTGTGGACGCCCACGCGGTTTCCACAGGCCGTTTTCCGACTCTTCCCTTCGTCTCTCCGGCCGTGATGCCCTGGGCACATGGCACGGACAGCGAAGGCACCAGCCGCCGAAGCGGAGGTGGACCAGGAGGAGGCGCCGCGGGCGTCGACCCGCGGTGAGAGGGCACTGACGCGCGGTGAGCGGCAGATCGCCTTGGGGCGGGCCGGCGAAGACCTGGCCGTCGCCCGGATCGAAGCCGAGGGCATGGTCGTCCTCGCACGGAACGTTCGGTGCCGACACGGTGAGATCGACATCATCGCCCGCGACGGTTCGACCGTCGTCTTCGTAGAGGTCAAGACCCGGCGCACGATGCGTCAGGGCTCGCCGCTCGAGGCGATCACCCCGGCCAAACTGCGGAAGATCCGCATGCTCTCCGGTCTGTGGCTGCGCGCTCAGGCCGAGTACTTCCAGGCCACCCGCATCGACGCGATCGGCATCGTCATGTCACCGCGCCCGTTGGTCACCCATGTGAGGAATGTGCAGGTCGACTCATGAGCGATCATCTGCGGGTCGTCGAGGACGGCGAGCCGGTCGTGGAGCCGGTCGAAACCGGGGAGCCGGTCCAGGTCGGGACGATCGTCGAACCGGAGTCCACCGTCGTCGGCCGGGCTGCGGCCGTGGCTCTCTGGGGTCTGGCCGGGAGGATCGTCTCCATCGAAGCGGTCATCAGCTCCGGCCTGCCGGGCATCGACATCGTCGGGCTGCCCGACGCCTCGGTGAGCGAATCGCGCAAGCGGCTGCGCGCGGCACTTTCATTCCTCGGCCTCCCCGTGGCCACTCAGCACCTGACGATCAACCTCACCCCGGGCAGCGTGCCGAAGATCGGCACCGGATTCGACCTCGGCATCGCCGTGGCCGTGCTCAGAGCACGCGGAATCATCCCGCCGGCGGACACGGAGGCCGTCGTCCACTGCGGGGAACTCGGCCTCGACGGCCGGATCCGACCCGTCAGCGGGGTGCTGCCGGTCCTCCACGCCGGACTGCTCGCCGGCTTCGACCGGTTCGTCGTCCCCGCCGGCAACAGCGCCGAGGCGGCACTGCTGGGAACAGCCGAGGTGAAGGCGGTGTCGTCGCTGGCCGAACTCGTCAACGTCTACGGCGGAACCCTCACCGTTCCCCAGCTCCCGCCCGTCATCGAACCGGCGGGACCTGCCACGCCTGGGCCTGAACTCCACGACCTCGCCGAGGTGCAGGGCCAGGAGGAAGCACGCTTCGGGATCGAGGTCGCAGCCGCCGGCGGTCACAACCTCCTCATGCGCGGGACACCTGGGGCAGGGAAGACCCTCCTCGCGCAGTGCCTGCCGGGCATCCTTCCCACACTCACCGATGCCCAAGCACTCGAGGTCGCCGCGGTGCGCTCGCTGCGCGGGGAACTCGTCGCCGGTGAGGAACTCGACCACCGGCCCCCGTTCGAGGCACCGCATCACCGGAGCACCGCCTCGGCGCTCGTGGGCGGGCGGAAGCCGGGAACCGTCGGCATCCTCAGCCGTGCCCACCACGGTGTGCTCTTCATGGACGAAGCACCCGAGTTCTCCCGGGACGTCCTCGAAGCTCTGCGCCAGCCTCTGGAGTCCCGGCAGGTCCACATCCACCGCGCGTGGGGGTCGATGGTGCTGCCCGCGTCGTTCCAGCTCGTCATGGCCGCCAACCCGTGCCCGTGCGGGGCGGGCATGCAGTCCGCGGCGAACTCGGACTGCCATTGCACGCCGATGGACAAACGGCGGTACCGCAATCGTCTTTCAGGACCGCTGCTCGACCGAGTCGACCTGCAGCTCGAGCTCTACCCGATCACTCCGGCCGATCTTCGCCTCGGCGGTGACCAGGAGCCCAGTGCGGAGGTCGCTGCTCGAGTGCTCGCCGCCAGACAGGCGCAGAGTCAGCGGTACGCGGAGAGTCCGTGGTCGCTCAACGCCGGCGCCCCGGGGCCGTGGCTGCGGGAGCACTTCGGGATGCGACCGGAGGCGCTGCGCAGTCTCGACCGGGCACTCGAGACCGGCCGGATCACGATGCGCGGCTACGACCGGGTGCTGCGGGTCGCGACGACCCTGGCCGACCTCGCCGGAGCCGCTGCCCCCGACGCCGAGCGGATCGCCACGGCACTGGCCCTGCGCACTCAGGAGGCGTGATGGAGACGGCAGAGAGCATCGGCGAGGGTCGCGGCGCAGCGTCGACCGCCACCGCTCAGCGGATCGCGATCGCGGCTCTGCTGCGCATCGGCGAACCGGGCGACGGCCTGCTCAAAAGCCTCGTCGATGCCGTGGGACCCATCGCCTCCCTCGAACTCATCCGAGCCGTGGCTCGGGGTGAGGCCGCTGCGGCGGAAGCCGCACACCGGCTCGCCGTTGAGATCGGCGACCTCGCCGGTCAGGGACGGCTCGCCGAGGCGCTGGCCCGCTGGGCGGTGCGCGCCGCCGATGCGGACGGAGAACACGATCTCGAGGGAATGGTCCGCCTCGGCGGGAGACTCGTCATCCCCGCCGACGATGAGTGGCCATCCGGGCTCAACGACCTCGGACCGGCGGCGCCCCTGGGTCTGTGGGTGCGCGGCACGGCTGGCCTCGGCCCGTCTCTGCGCAGGGCAGTCGCGATCGTCGGTGCCCGTGCCGCGAGCGGCTACGGGACGAAGTGCGCCTCCGACCTTGCCTGGGATCTCGCCGCAGAAGGCTGCGCGATCGTCTCGGGCGGTGCGTTCGGGATCGACGCGGCAGCGCACCGGGCGGCGCTGGCGCGGGAGGGGACGACGCTGGCGTTCATGGCCGGGGGAGTCGACCGGTTCTATCCGGCCGCGAACTCCGACCTCTTCGCCCACGTGCTCGAGCACGGTGCGCTCGTATCCGAGACGGCCCCCGGGATGACACCCATGCGTCACCGGTTCCTGCTGCGCAATCGGCTCATCGCCGCCTCGGCGCTCGTCACGGTCGTCGTCGAGGCCGGGTGGCGCAGCGGGGCACTGAACACGGCCCGGCACGCGCTCGAACTCTCCCGCGCGGTCGCGGCCTTTCCCGGGTCGGTGTACTCGGCCTCCTCGGCGGGCACCAACCGGCTCATCCGCCTCCACGAGGCCGAACTCGTCACCGGTGCAGGGGAGGTCCTCGACCTCATCCGAGACGATGAGCTGCCTCTCGGAGATCTCGGCACCGGGGGAGTACGGGACGCTGGGCGAATCGCCGGAGACGACGGCGGTTCGGTCGGAGCGCACCACCCCGAAGCGGGCGACCGGGTTACGGAGACCGGGCGTGGGAATGATCGCGGCGACGATCGGGTCGACGACCTCGGGGAGAGGGAGAAGATCTGCCTCAACTCGCTGTCGGTGACGAAAGCTCTCGACGTCGGCACCATCGCCTCGCGAGCCGGGCTGACCGTGGGCGATGCGCTCTCCGCGCTCGCCCTCCTCGAGATCGAGGGACTGAGCGAACGCGACGGGGCCGGATGGAGGAAGCTGAGGCGCTGACCGCGTACTCTGGAACCGTGACCACTACGCCTCGCTTCCCCGAGGTGGTCGACGACTACGCTGACCACCTGCGTGCGCGCGATGTCTCCGCACACACGCGCCGCGCCTACGTCGGCGACGTCCGCGACTTCTTCGCCCACGCCGCGCATCTGCCGGGACGGGTGCCCTCGTGGGAGTCCAGCAATGGCGGTGCTGCGGACACGGGTGGTTCTCAGGCGAGGATCGCCGTCGCCGACATCAGCCTCGACGATCTGCGCTCCTGGCTCATCGCCCTCGACGACGCAGGAGCTGCGAAGTCGACGGTGGCCCGCAAGATCGCGGCGATCAAATCGTTCTTCGGCTACTGCGTGAGCGCCCGTGGCCTGCCCGCGAACCCGGCTGCTCGCCTGCGCACCCCGAAGAAGGACTCGCGCCTGCCGACCGTGCTCAAACCGCAGCAGGCGGCGAACCTCGTCTCTGCGGGGTTACGTGACGCAACGGGCTCGACCGCGGAGTCGCGGATGACCAAGAAGCCGGTTGTCGACGTGCCCGGGTCTGCCGGCAGCAGCGGAGGGCGCGTCGGAGACGAGCCAGGTTCACACCAGCGCAATGCGGAACACGCCAGTCTTGAGCCGACGAGGACGGGCGACGATCCCGCTTCGGCTGACGACGGCACGTCCGAGGCACTGCACGCACGCGACTCCGCCGTCCTCGAGATGCTCTATGCGACTGCCGTGCGCGTGTCCGAACTCTGCGGACTCGACCGCAGCGACATCGACCATCAGCGGTCGATGATCACCGTGCTCGGCAAAGGCGACAAGGAACGCCGGGTGCCCTTCGGCGGACCCGCCCGAGACGCTCTCGAGCGATGGCTGAGGCTGCGCGAGCGCTTCGCGACCGCCAGGAGCGGGGATGCGCTGTTCCTCGGGGTGCGCGGAGGACGGATCGGGGCCCGTCAGGTCCGTGAGCTCGTCCACCGCTACGGTGCCCTCAACCCGGACGCCCCCGACATCGGCCCGCACGGGCTGCGGCATTCGGCAGCGACCCACATGCTCGACAACGGCGCCGACCTGCGGCAGATCCAGGAACTCCTCGGTCACTCGACGCTGAGCAGCACCCAGATCTACACCCACGTGTCGATGCAGCGCCTCCAGGAGACCTACCGGCAGGCGCACCCCCGCGCCTGAGGGCTCACACCCTGAGCGCCCACACCCTGAGCGCCCACACCCTGAGCGCCCACACCCTGAGCGCCCACACCCTGAGCGCCCACACCCTGAGCGCCCACATCCTGAGGGCTCACACTCTGGGCCCTCACACCCCGAGCCCTCACTTCCTGAACTCCCAGTGCCACGCCTCGGGCAGAGAGCCTCCCTGCCTCGCCCAGGACGGATGCACCCACCCGAACTTCGGTGCATTCGCCCGCATCCACTGATGCTCGGCGCTGCCGAAGGAATTGATGCCCCCGCCGAGGTCCGTCGCCAGCGCCCACCCGTGATTGGACGTCCCCGGTGTGGCCGCGAGCCGACCCTTGCGTCGCTTGAGGATGACCTGGGTGTCGTAGTCACGGTACGAATCGGTGATCGAGATCGGGCGACCGAACCGCGCCGAATAGGCGTAGGAGAGCCGGTCGAACGCCGCCTGCGCATCGCATCTGAGCATGTGCCCGGGCGCGGTCTTGAGCGGACACAGCGCCGAGGCGGGAATGCGACCGTTCTTGTGCCCGCCCCACGCCCCGGCCCCCGACGACGTGTCGTCGGTGCCCTTGGGCTCCTCGGCAGGTTTGCGGGAGAGCGGAAGGAGCACGGACGCGTCCTGGCCGAAGAACGGTGCCGGGTCGATGTACGCCCGGTCACTGTCCTTGGGCCAGACGCCGACGTGGAGACACGACTCCTGACAGTGTGCTCCCGTCGACACCGTGCCGATCGCCTCACCTGCGGCGAAGCGATCACCCACAGCAGCGTCCGAGCGAGCGGGCTGGAAGGAGACGATGTGTCCGGTATCGGTGGTGATGCTCACCGTGTCGGTCCCTGCCACCGACCCGCGGAACCTCACCGTCCCTGCCGTGGGTGCGCGCATCGGTTCGTCCGGCACCGCACGGACGTCGATGCCCCGGTGCCCGGCCAGCCAGGTCTCCTTCGGCGGGTCGAAGGCTGTGACGATCTCCATGGCCGGCACCGGTGTCACCCAGGTCGCCGAGGTGGCAGAGGGTGCCGCGGCTGCGGTGACGGCGAGACCGGGGAGGGGCAGAACAGGGAGGAGCGCGGCGAGGAGAGCAAGGAGTGCGACAGTGGAGCACAGTGCCGCCGCCCTAGTACGGTGCGGCAACGGGGTCGACGAGGAGAGGGCCATAGCGACCATGGAAGACGATCGGGCATCCGGTGTCAGCACCCGAGAATCCACCTGTGGACGGCACCTGAGCGTCCACAGGTCCAGCGCACACGAGTCGGCGGTCCGTCCACAGCCGGCAGTACACGAGTGGTCGAGTGAGTCTGTGCACACGACATGACCAGCGCCCGCGCTCGGCCGGGGATACGGACCTGCCCACCTGGGCTGATTGTCACCGAACGGCGGCCCCCGGGACTGCGCACCAGTTCGGTCGCCGCACGGTTGGACGTCGAGGATGACGGGAGACGCGAGCAACGAGCCCGGGCAGACGCGAAACCGTCCACACCTCGGCGAGCACAAGTCGGATCTCCGAGACGATGGCTCAGCGCCCATCGCAACCACCACCTCGGCGAGGAGACTGAGCCTCCACCCCCGATTGGCGAAGGCTTGGCCTGCCGGGATAGACTGGCCTCAGCAGAAGCGTGTCTTCTGACTACGCGTATCCGATCTCTTCTCCACCCCAAGGTGCATGCGTCCGCGCGTGTGGGGCGGGTGAACCGGATGCCAGGAATCAACCGAAACAGTCATCGTCGCCGCCAGCATTCTGCTGTCGGACGGCCGTGGCACAACGCACCCGATGCGGGTGCACAGGAAAGGAGGGCGTCGGCATGGCCGTCGTCACCATCCGCCAGCTGCTCGACAGCGGCGTTCACTTCGGACACCAGACCCGTCGTTGGAACCCGAAGATGAAGCGCTTCATCTTCACCGAGCGCAACGGCATCTACATCATCGACCTGCAGAAGTCGCTGGGCTTCATCGACACCGCGTTCGAGTTCGTCAAGGAGACCGTCTCGCACGGCGGTTCCATCCTCTTCGTCGGCACGAAGAAGCAGGCCCAGGAGTCCATCGCCGAGCAGGCCAAGCGCGTCGGCCAGCCCTTCGTCAACCAGCGTTGGCTCGGCGGCATGCTCACCAACTTCCAGACCATCTCCCTGCGTCTGCGCCGCCTCAAGGAACTCGAAGAGATCGACTTCGACGACGTTGCCGGCTCCTCGCACACGAAGAAGGAACTCCTCATCCTCCGTCGCGAGAAGGACAAGCTCGAGAAGACCCTCGGCGGCATCCGCGACATGCAGCGCACCCCGTCCGCTGTGTGGATCGTCGACACGAAGAAGGAGCACCTGGCCGTCGACGAGGCGAAGAAGCTGGGCATCCCGGTCATCGCCATCCTCGACACCAACTGCGACCCCGACGACGTCACCTACCCGATCCCGGGCAACGACGACGCCATCCGCTCGGTCTCGCTGCTCACCCGCGTGATCGCCGACGCCGTGGCCGAGGGCCTCATCGCCCGCCACGCCGGTGACGACGAGTCCGGTGAGAAGAACGTCTCCGCCGTCGAGCCGATGCCCGAGTGGGAGCGCGAGCTCCTCGAAGGCAACGCCGCCGAGGCGAAGACCGACGCCGACGACGCTTCGACCGAAGCCGCCGCCGCTGCCACCGCAGCCGAGGCCCAGGCCGAGGAGACCACCGCGACGCCCGCCACGGATGCCGCAGCAGAAGGCGCCGCCGAGGCTGCCGAAGCGAACGCCGAGACCGCTGAGGCCAACGCCGAAGCCGCCGAGGCCGCCGCTGAGACCACCGAGTCCTGATCTCACTCACCTCCACCACCAATAGGAGAAAGAATGGCAAACTACACTGCCGCTGACATCAAGGAACTGCGCGAGAAGACCGGCGCCGGAATGATGGACGTCAAGAAGGCCCTCGACGAGGCTGACGGCGACCAGGCGAAGGCCATCGAACTCCTCCGCGTGAAGGGCCTCAAGGGCGCCACCAAGCGCGAAGGCCGTGCCACCTCCGACGGACTCGTCGCGACCTTCGTCGACGGCGGCGTCGGCACCATGATCGAGCTCGACTCGGAGACCGACTTCGTCGCGAAGTCGCAGCGCTTCATCGACCTCGCCGACGAAGTCCTCGCACTCGCCGTGTCGAACAAGTCCGAGTCGGCCGAAGCGCTGCTCTCGGTCGAGGCCGACGGCAAGACCGTCGCCCAGTTCATCACCGAGTCCGGTGCCGCCCTGGGCGAGAAGGTCGACCTGCGTCGCGTCGGCCGCCTCGAGAGCCAGAAGGTGGAGTCCTACCTCCACCGCACGAACAAGGACCTGCCCCCGCAGGTCGGCGTTCTCTTCGGCTACGAAGGCGACGACCAGACCGTGGCCCACGATGTCGCTGTGCACATCGCCGCCCTGGCTCCGAAGTACTTCTCCCGTGAAGACGTCCCCGCCGAGCTCGTCGAGAACGAGCGCCGCATCGCCGAGGACACCGCGAAGAACGAAGGCAAGCCCGAACAGGCTCTGCCGAAGATCATCGAAGGCCGCGTCAACGGCTTCTTCAAGGAGAACTGCCTGCTCGACCAGGGATTCGCCAAGGATCCCAAGCAGACCGTGGGCAAGGTCCTCGAGGCCGCAGGCCTCAAGGCGACCGGCTTCCTCCGCTACCGCGTGGGAGCCTGAACCGCCGCTTGATCATTGCGGGAGCCGACTGAGCCTCCCGTGAGATCCGATGACGGGGTCGGACCGATTGGTCCGGCCCCGTTTTCGCTAGACTGACCCAGACGAACCACCCGGATCGGCGCTGCCTGCGGCGGCGCCGAACGCATGGAAGAAGGACCTCAATGACATCCACCCCGGTACACGAATCGAGTCACGCCAGCCGCGCGGTGCGCACCCACCGCCGTCGCGTGCTCCTCAAGCTCTCCGGCGAGGTCTTCGGCGGTGGCAGCATCGGCGTCGACCCCGATGTCGTCGCTGCCGTCGCCCGGGAAGTCGCCCCCACCGTCGACGAGGTGGAAGTGAGCATCGTCGTCGGCGGCGGCAACTTCTTCCGCGGTGCCGAACTCTCCCAGCGCGGCATGGACCGCACCCGCGCCGACTACATGGGCATGCTCGGCACCGTGATGAACTGCCTCGCCCTCCAGGACTTCCTCGAACAGCTCGGCGTCGACACCCGCGTCCAGACCGCGATCCCCATGTCGCAGGTCGCCGAGTCCTACATTCCCCGCCGCGCGATGCGGCACATGGAGAAGAACCGCGTCGTCATCTTCGGCGCCGGCGCCGGCCTGCCCTACTTCTCCACCGACACCGTCGCCGCCCAGCGCGCCCTCGAGATCCACGCCGACGAGGTGCTCATCGCCAAGAACGGCGTCGACGGCGTCTACACCGCCGACCCGAAGATCGACCCCAACGCGGTCAAGATCGACGAGATCACCTACCAGGAGGCGTTGCAGAAGGGCCTCAAGGTCGTCGACGCCACCGCGTTCTCCCTCTGCATGGACAACAAGCTGCCCATGCACGTCTTCGGCATGGAAGGCGAGGGCAACCTGCGCAAGGCCATCGCCGGGGAGAAGATCGGCACCCTGGTCAAGTAGCCCAAACCGCAACGGTCCGTGTCAGCAAAACGTGACGTCGGACCCATAGAATGTTCACACAGCTCCAATCGACTGAAAAGAGTGTCTCGTGATTGAAGAAACACTGGCAGAGGCCAGGGAGAAGATGGACAAGGCCGTGGAATTCACGCAAGAGGACTTTGCGTCGATCCGCACCGGCCGCGCGAATCCCGCCCTCTTCGCGAACATCGAGATCGACTACTACGGCGCTCCGACGCCGCTCCAGCAGCTCGCGTCGTTCCAGACGCCGGAAGCCCGCACGATCCTCGTCACCCCCTACGACCGGGGCACCCTCGGCGACATCGAGACCGCACTGCGCAACTCCGACATCGGCGCCAACCCGGCCAACGACGGCAACGTCATCCGCGTCGTCCTGCCCGACCTCACTGAGGAGCGCCGCAAGGAGTACGTGAAGATCGTCAAGGGCAAGGCCGAAGACGGCAAGGTCTCGATCCGCAACATCCGCCGCCACGCGAAGGAGACCCTCGAGCGGATCAAGAAGGACGGCGAAGCCGGCGAGGACGAGGTCACCCGGTCGATCTCCGAACTCGACGACATCACGAAGAAGAAGGTCGACGCCATCGACAAACTGCTCGCCCAGAAGGAAGCCGAGCTGCTCGAGGTCTGATGATCGCGTTGACCGGGCCGAACAGTCCCACCTCCGATCCGACCCCCGAGAAGGGGTCGGATCGGGGTACCCCTGCATCGGCCGAGCAGGCTTCCCCCGCGCCCATCCCGCCCCCGCCGGCGACACCCCCGATGGTGCCGGCGTGGACCGCCGAGGCTCCTGCGCCGACCCCTGTGACCCCTGCCCCGACCGCGGAGGCTCCTTCGCCTACCGCGGAGGCCCCCGCGCAGAAGCCGTTCCCGAAGCGGCGTGACCTGCGCGGCACCGACACGGTCTACACCCAGGAGACGCTTGCCGCCGAGGTCGAGGTCGAGGTCGTCCCCGAACCCAAGGACTACGGCCGGGCCGGGCGCAACCTGCCCGCGGCGATCGGCATCGGGCTGCTCATCGGCGGAGTCGTCCTCGTCTCCCTGATCTTCTTCCCCGTCTCCTTCCTCTTCATCATCCTCGTCGCGATCGTCGCCGCGATGTGGGAGCTGGCCAACGCGCTCTCGCGCTCGGGCTCCCTCGTCTCGCGCATTCCGACGATGATCTCCGCAGCCTGCATGGTCGTCGCCACCTACTTCGGCGGCCGCGAGGCACTGTGGGTGACCTTCGCCGCGAGCGCCGGCGCCGTCATGCTCTTCACGATGGTCGAACGCCGCAAGAACGCCGTCAAGGACGTCTCCCTCTCGCTTTTCGCGCTCACCTACGTCGGCCTGATGGCCTGCTTCGTCGTCTACCTGCTCACCCAGCCCGACGGCAACCTCTACGTCATCCTCTTCCTCGCCAGCGTCGTCGCCTCCGACACCGGCGGCTACGTCTTCGGCGTCCTCTGGGGCAAGCACCCCATCGCCCCGCGCATCTCGCCGAAGAAGTCCTGGGAGGGCTACCTCGGTTCGGTCGTCTTCACCGCAGCCGTCGCCACGACGCTGGCTGTCACCCTCTTCGACGCCCCGTTTTGGACCGGGCTCGTCATCGGTGTCGTCATCCCCGCCTTCGCCACCCTCGGCGACTTCAGCGAATCGATGATCAAACGCGACCTCCACCTCAAGGACATGGGCACCCTGCTGCCCGGCCACGGCGGCGTCATGGACCGCCTCGACTCGATCCTTCCGACAGCGCCCGTCGCGCTGGTCATGTTCTCCTTCCTTCCCGGCTACCTCTGAGTGGTCCCGGCTCTCCCTCGCCGAGGCGGTCCGCCGAGGTTCGCCTCACACTGTGGTCCCGGAACGGAGTGGAGTCCGGGCGGCCATGAGACAATGGGGACGTGAATTCACCAGCCGGAAGCAGACAGGTCAGGCCCGTCGTCGAGCACGCCGACGGAACCACGTCGACGACGCCGATGCGCGACGGTCGCCCGCTGCTGAACTTCAAATCCCCCCGTGTGACCCAGCCGCAGCAGCATCTGGCGGACATGACGATGGAGGAACGCGTCGCGGCCGTCACCGAGATGGGTCTGCCCGCGTTCCGCGCCAAGCAGCTCTCCACGCACTACTTCACGCGGTACCACACGGACGTCGAGTCGATGACCGACCTGCCCAAGGACCTGCGCGCACCCCTGCAGGAGCGCTTCTTCCCGCCGCTGCTCACCGAGGTGCGCCGCCTGACGACGACCAATGGGGACACGATCAAGTTCCTCTGGCGTCTCTTCGACGGCGCGCTCGTCGAGTCCGTGCTCATGCGCTACCGCAACCGCATCACGCTGTGCGTCTCGAGCCAGTGCGGGTGCGGCATGAACTGCCCGTTCTGCGCCACCGGTCAGCAGGGTCTGACCCGGAACATGTCGACGGCTGAGATCGTCGAACAGGTCATCCGCGCCAACCAGGCCATCGCCGCCGGTGAGCTCGCCCCCGCGAAGGCGAACGCCGATGCCGACGACGAGGTCGCCCTCGGCGCCGAAGCAGATGAGGAGCAGGGGGAGACTCCGGGCGAGACCGACTCCGCGGTGTCGGGTGCGGGCACGGCCGCCTCGGCGGGAGGACCTGAGAGGGTGACGAACATCGTCTTCATGGGCATGGGCGAACCCCTGGCCAATTACAAGCGCGTGATGAACGCGGTGCGCCGCTTCGTCGCCCCGGCCCCCGAGGGGCTCGGCATGTCGGCGCGCCGGATCACGGTGTCGACGGTCGGGCTCGTGCCCGGCATCAACAAGCTCGCCGCCGAGGACATCCCCGTGACCTTCGCGCTCAGCCTCCACGCCCCCGACGACGAACTCCGCGATGAGATGATCCCGGTGAACACGCGGTGGAAGGCCGACGAGGCCATCGACGCCGCATACAACTACTACAAGGTCACCGGCCGACGCGTGAGCATCGAATACGCGCTCATCAAGGACATGAATGACCACGCGTGGCGCGCGGACCTGCTTGCGAAGAAGCTCAACGCGCGCGGGCGCGGCTGGGTGCACGTCAACCCGATCCCGCTCAACCCGACCCCGGGCTCGGTGTGGACCGCCTCGGACCCGGCTGTGGCCGACGAATTCGTCAGCCGCCTCGTCGACGCCGGGGTGCCGACGACGATCCGCGACACCCGCGGCTCCGACATCGACGGGGCCTGCGGTCAGCTCGCCGCCGCGGACTGACCCGGCCGCGAACCGACCCGGCTGCGGACCGGCACGGCTGCGGACCGGCCCGGCTGCGGACCGGCCCGGCCGGCCGGTCCGGTCGCACCGATCTGATCGAGTCGGCTCGCCGATCGCGACCTGCGTGCCGCCTGCCGCGGCACATGACCGACGCTTCCATCTATCATGGTGGAAACGACACACGCTAAACGGAGGAATCATGGCGGACACGACGTTCCCCCGCATGTCCGGTTGGAAGAACGGCTACGACCCGAAGCAGGTCGACAGCTTCTTCAAGAGGGCCAGGGAGTCCTTCGAACGGCCCACCCCGCAGCCCGGCGACCTCGACTCCCGGGCCGTGCGCACCGTCGGCTTCGACCTCGTCCGGAAGGGCTACCACGTCGCCGTCGTCGACGCCGCCCTCGACCGTCTCGAGGACGCCTTCGCCAAGCAGGCCCGCGACCGGCTCATCGCCCAGTCCGGTCAGGACGCGTGGGTGCAGGAGCTCACCCGTGTCGCCGCGTCCCTGCGGGGACGCCTCGTCCGCGAGTCGGGGGAGCGGTTCGACAACCCGCCGGCCGGCGTCATCGGCTACGACATCGCCCAGGTCGACGACATGTGCGAGAAGGTCAACTCCTACTTCACCCAGGGTGTCGCGATGAGCGTCGACCAGGTCCGCCGCGTCCTGTTCAAGACCGCGAAGGGCAACAAGGCCTACGACGAGGACCAGGTCGACGCGTTCATCGACCGTGTCGTCGAGGTGATGGCCTCCGTTGACTGACTTCCACTACTTCACCAAGCCCGACGTGTCGAACCCCGGCACCCTCAACCCGGTCTACGAGGTCCTCGACTACCCGATCGTCATGGGGCGCGCCGACGACACCGTGGTCACCGGAGACGTCCCGGAGACCCCGCTCGTCGACGGCCGCGAGGTCACCGACCCCCGCCTCATCAAGGCGCTGTCCGTGCCGGTCGAACTCGACCGCGCCGAGGCGCTCGACCGGTCTGCGAAGCTCGCCGGCATCCTCCGGGCGATGGGTGTCGACAACGGGTCCACCCGTCTGCGCATCGCCCCCGACGTGCCTGCCGTCTCCCGTGCTCTGAGCATCCTGGCGGCCATGCGCCTCGGCGTCGTCGTCGACGCGCGCACCGGTGAGGTCGCTGGTGGCGGTGCCGGCGGTGACGGTACCGCCGGTGACGACGATGCCTCTCCCGTTCTCGTCGACGTCGAGACCATCGACGCCGACCCGATCGAACCGGGCCGCGCCTCGGTCAAGGTCGTCCGCTCCCGCTTCGAGGGCGTGGGCGTGAGCATCGTCGGGCAGACGGCGAACCTCGACCAGGCGATGCGCGATTCCCGCGTCGAATCCGCCGAGGTCGTCGCCCTCGATCCGAACCGACTGCTCGTCCTCACCGACGACGGTCCGCTCACCGCCGCCGAGAGCCTGCCCTGGCTGCGGGAGACGCTGGGCACGGAGGCCTGATACGCGAACCGCCCCGCACCTCGGCGCCGGTGACGGCACGGAGGAACGGGGCGGGGACGACTGTGCCGGTCGGATTCCCCGACCGACGCGCAGCCTCAGTTCGCGAAGGCGTTGATCCCGGTGAGAGCCCTGCCCAGCGTGAGCTGGTGGACCTCGTGGGTGCCTTCGTAGGTGAGCACGGTCTCGAGGTTGACGGCGTGACGCAGCGGCGGGTACTCGCTCGTGATGCCCGAACCGCCGAAGAGCGCACGCAGGTCCCGGCAGACGTTCATCGCCGTGTCGACGTTGACCATCTTGCCCAGGCTGATCTGCTCGGGGCGCACACCCTTCTCGGAGTCCTTGAGCCGGCCGAGGTGAGCGGCGAGCAGCGTGATCTGCGAATACTGGCCGAAGGCCTTCGCGAGCTTCTGCTGGGAGATCTGGAACGAGGAGATCGGACGGTCGAACTGGATCCGGGTCCCCGTGTACTCGATGGCCGAGAGCAGGGCGTCGCGGGCGGCACCCGTGACACCGAAGACGATGCCGAAGCGGGCCTCGGAGAGGCAGCTCAGCGGGGCCTTGAGTCCCTTCGCCTTCGGCAGCATCGCATCCTCGGGGAGGCGGACGTTGTCGAGGACGATCTCACCGGTGATCGAGGCGCGCAGCGAGATCTTGCGGTGGATCTCCGGGGTCTGGACGCCCTCGGTGTCCGAGGGGACGACGAAGCCGCGGATGACCGGACGGCCCTTGTCGTCGGTCTCCTCGGTCTTCGCCCACACGACCATGACATCGGAGACCGGGGAGTTGGTGATCCACATCTTCGCGCCGTTGAGGATCCAGTCGGAGCCGTCGCGGCGGGCGGTGGTCTTCATCCCCGACGGGTCGGAGCCGACGTCGGGTTCGGTCAGGCCGAAGCAGCCGAGCGCCTTGCCGGCGGCCATCTTCGGCAGCCACTCCTCCTTCTGCGCCTCCGAACCGTAGTGGTGGATGGCGAACATCGCGAGCGATCCCTGCACGGAGACGAGCGAGCGCAGTCCCGAGTCGATGGCTTCGAGCTCACGGCAGGCGAGGCCGTACTGGGTGGCCGTCGAACCGCCGCAGCCGTAGCCCTCGAGGTGCATCCCGAGGACGCCGAGCTCACCGAGACCCTCTGCGAGCTCACGGGCGGGAATCGTGGCATCGAGGAAGTAGTCGCCGATCTTCTCGCGGACGTTCTCGTCGAGCCATTTGCGGACGACGTGCGCGAATTCGAGGTCGTCGGCGTCGAAGACCGAATCCAATCCCAGAATCTCATCGGGGCTCATCGTTGCACTCATCTATACCTCTCTCGCCATTGAACTTGCTCCGCCCACGCCGAGAACTCCTGTGTCGAGTCATTTCCCAGAGAACTTTGGCATCATCGGTAGGCGTGAACGAACGTAATGTCATTGTAGTCGGGTCGACCGGGTCGGTCGGCACTCAGGCCCTCGACGTCCTGGCCGAGAACGCAACGGATTTCGCAGTCGTCGGCCTCGCCGCAGGGTCCCAGATCGACCTTCTGCTGGGGCAGGCGCTCGACTTCTCCGTCCCCGTCATCGGGCTGACCTCGCCCCCTGCCGGCGGCGAAGCAGGAGTGCGGAAACGGTTGTCCGAACTCGCCGCAGGCCGCGGAATCGATGTTCCCGTTCGTGAGATTCATCTGGGGGACACCGCCGCCGAGGCGGTCGCCGCCCATTCCGCCGACATCGTCCTCAACGCGGTGACCGGTGCCGCCGGGCTCGGTGCGACCCTCGCGGCCCTTGCGGCCGGCACCGATGTGGCGCTGGCGAACAAGGAGTCCCTCATCATCGGCGGCTCCCTCGTCCTCGATGCCGCCGCAGCCTCGGGGGCCAGGCTCATCCCTGTCGACAGCGAGCATTCGGCGATCGCGCAGGCCCTGCGCTCAGGCACCCACGGTGAGGTCGCCAAGCTCGTCATCACCGCCTCGGGCGGGCCGTTCCGCGGCATGACCCGGGAAGCGCTGAGCCGGGTCACCCCCGCCCAGGCGCTCAAGCATCCGACGTGGTCGATGGGGTCGATGATCACGATCAACTCGGCCACCCTCGTCAACAAGGGGCTCGAGGTCATCGAGGCCCATCTGCTCTTCGGCATCGACTTCGACCGCATCGAGGTCGTCGTCCACCCGCAGAGCCAGATCCATTCGATGGTCGAGTTCGCCGATGCCTCGACGATCGCCCAGATCTCCCCACCCGATATGCGACTGCCCATCGCGTACGCCCTGGGCACCCAGGACGACGGCAGCACGAGGCGGATCGCCTCGGGGGCCGTGCCGAACAACTGGGGTCAGCCCATGCACTGGTCGTTCGAACCGGTCAACCATGTCGCGTTCCCCGCGCTCGGTCTCGCCATCGAGGCTGGGAAGAAGGCGCGCAGCTACCCGGCGGTCTTCAACGCCGCCAACGAGGTCCTCGTCGAGGCGTTCATCGCCGGCGACATCCCGTTCACGGGAATCGACTCGGGGCTGGAGAAGGCACTGGCCGCGCACGAGCCGGCACCCGAGCACACGGTCGAGACCGTGCTCGCCGCCGATGCCTGGGCCAGGGACTTCGCCCTGGAGCATGTCGCCGGTCAGGCCGGCCCCGGCCAGCCCGGGTCCCGCACTGCCGTTGCCGCCGGTGCTACGGGTGAGGGCGTGCGATGACTGCGGTCCTCTTCATCATCGGGATCCTCCTCTTCCTGCTGGGGATCTCGATCTCGATCGCCCTCCACGAACTCGGCCATCTCACCCCGGCGAAGAAGTTCGGGGTCAAGGTCACCCATTACATGGTCGGTTTCGGTCCGACCCTCTTCTCGTTCAAGCGCGGTGAGACCGAGTACGGGATCAAGGCGCTGCCGCTGGGCGGCTTCATCGCGATGCCGGGCATGTACCCGCCGCTCGAGGCGACGAAGAAGCGCATGGGGGAGCCCGCCCTCACCGCCCCGGTCGATGACGAGGCCACGACCGACCGCCTCGGCGAGGCGACAGCGACGACGGCAGCACCGACGACGCATGACCCCGCGACTCAGTCGGCCGGGTCGAGCGATGAGGACGTGCTCGGCGCGGATGCGGACGGCAAGCGGCCGCGGAAGCGGAAGGGGCGGCTGTTCGAGAACACGATGGCCGATGCCCGGGAGATGTCGAACGACGAGATCGCGCCGGGGGAGGAGCATCGGACGTTCTACGCGCTCAGCGTGCCCAAGCGGCTCGTCGTCATGTTCGCGGGACCGTTCGTCAACCTCGTCCTCGGGATCATCATCATGGCGATCTCGCTCATGGGGATCGGCGTGATGACGCCGACGACGACGGTCGCCACCGTCGTCGAATGCGCCGTGCCCGCCTCGGAGGCGGCGCAGCGACCGGCCGCGCAGCAGAACACGTGCCAGCCCGGCGATCAGCTCACCCCCGCGTGGGAGGCCGGGTTCAAGCCCGGCGATGAGATCACCTCGGTCGCCGGGGTGAGGACCGGCAACTGGGACGAACTCTCCTCCGTCATCAAGGACCACGCCGGTGAGCGGGTCGAGATCGACTATGTTCGCGACGGGCAGCCGCAGACGGTGACCGTGCCGATCATCGCCCACGAGCGCCCCCGCGTCGACGATCGCGGACGGCCGATGACGAACCCCGACGGCACCCCGCAGACCGTGACGCAGGGATTCCTCGGCATCGGACCCGTCCAGGAGCGGCAGCCGCTGCCGCTGAACGAGTTCCCCGGTGCGGTATGGGATCAGGTCACCGGAGTGTTCAAGGCCATCATCACCCTGCCCGTCAAGCTCGTCGACATCACCCAGGTCGCGACCGGCGCGAAGGAACGCGACGCGGAAGGACTCGTCGGCATGGTCGGCGTCGGCCGGGTCGCCGGAGAGATCGTCTCGACCGATGAGCTGCAGGTCGTCGAGAAGGCGCAGCTCGGCCTCGGCGTGCTCGGTTCCCTCAACATCTTCCTCTTCGCGTTCAACATGATCCCGCTGCTGCCGCTCGACGGCGGACACATCGCCGTCGCCCTCTATGAGGGGGCCAGGCGGCGGATCAACCGCTGGCGGGGCCGGGGGAAGATCGGACCGTTCGACACCGCGAAGCTGCTGCCGCTCACGTATGTCGTCATCAGCCTCATGCTCGCCATGACCGCACTCCTCGTCTACGTCGACCTCGTCAAACCGATCACGCTCGACGCGATCTTCCGTTCGGCCGGGTAAGACGGTGACGCGCCGGCGCATCGACCTCGACCTCGACGTCCATCGCGGGGCAGCGGAGTCGTTCGGGCACGGCTCCCTCGTCGACGGCGCACTGCTGCCCCATGCGGGGCGGGAGTTCCTCAGGCGTCCCGACGGTCCGCCGCCGACGGTGTGCGCGGCGACCGCAGATGGGTGGGCAGGTCCCAGCGTGCCGGTCCTCGTCCGCGGTGCCGCAAGGATCGTGCCCCTGGCGTGGCGCGGAGACGTCTCCCGCGGAGGCGGAACCGGGGTGAGCGCCGAAGAGGTCGAGGCCTACCGCTTCGCGATCGAAGCGGACGGCATGCAGTGGGCAGGGTACTGGCACATGATCGACCTCGAAGCGCAGCCCGTCGACCGCATCGGAGAGTACGCGACAGCGCTTCGCAACGCGGGTGGCACCCGAGCCGAACGCTGGGTCCTCAGTCCGACGCTCGGTGCTGTCCTCGTGTGGGCCGGTGACGTCGATCGCGGCGACGCCTCGCTCGCACTGCACATCGTCCCCGCCGACTGGGTCTCCGATGTCAGCTGGGTGACCCGGAATCGGGGGCCCGATTCGGCGGGCAACATCGACGTGCGCTGGTCGTGGGCCGACGTCATCGCGCTGACCGGTGAACCCGGGTCGCCGACGACATGACGGATGACCCCACGGGAGTGATCGCGCCCCGCCGCTGACGGGCGTCGTTTCGCCGCCGTCCACGCGACGGTCGCAGTCGGCGCGGTGGTCGCCGTCTGCGCGGTGGTCGCCGTCGGCCACGCGACGGTCGCAGTCGGCGCCTCGGACTCAGTCGCTCAGGGTGATCGCCTGGACGTCGCCGAGGTGGTCGAGCCGGACCGTGATCGTCACTCCTTCCGCGATCGCCACCGACCCGAGCAGACGGTGCTCCATCGTCAGGTCGTCGACCGTGACCGGCCGGGTCGCGTCGATGCCGTTCTCTCTCATCCATTCCGCGGTGCGTTCCCTCCTCTCCGCTCGCGGTTCGTCGAGGTCCATGTTCACCGCGAAGTGCGCATCGGCGAACGCGTCGTCCCAGTTCAGGGTCGCAGCGACGGCGCCGAGCACGGTTCTGCCCGTCCGCGGACCCGACGGCAGCGGGTGAGTTGCTGCGGGCATGGACTCGCGCGCGAGGACGGGTGTCGCACTGACCAGCGCCTCATCGGGCCTGAGGTCAGGGATCTCCTCGGCCCGTCCGGTCGCTGTCAGCCAGCCGGCGTCGACGGCGTCGCGGACGATGCGCTCGGCCGGGTAGTACGTCGTGTTGCCGAGCACGACGATGCCGAAATCGAGCTCGGGGAACCACCGCATGTGCGAGCCGTAGCCGGGGTAGCCGCCCGAATGGCAGAGCACCTTCCCGAAGCGGGAGTCGGCCCGGTGCATGAGCCCGTAGCCGTAGTGGACCTCCTCGGTGTGGTGGCGGCTGGTCTCGACGGCGACAGGGCGCCGCGGCTGCTGGTTGTCGGCGAGGACATGCGACCACGCTCCTGGGGCCGTGCTCGCCTCGGAGTCGAGGGAGTCCATGTGGACGTTCATCCAGTTGCAGATGTCGGCGACCGTGGAGACCATGCCGCCGATCGGGGAGAACGCACCGGGCCGAGTGGGTTCGAGGGGGTGAGCCCGACCGTGCCGGTCGATGCGCAGCCCAGGGACGAGGTCGGGGAAGTCGGCGACGTCGAAACCGGTGCGGGTCATCTGCAGGGGAGCGGTCACCTCGGTGGTCACCATCTCCGGGAACGTTCGTCCGGTCACGGATTCGGCGGCCAGACCGAGCAGGGCATAGCCGAGGTTGCAGTACTCGAAGCCGGTGCCCGGTTCGGCGATGGGGTTGAGCGGGCGCTGGAGGAAGGTGAGGAAGTCGAACGTGCTCATCGACTCCATCCGGTCCGCCCACGGATCGTCCTTGGCGAACCCCGTGCCCATGGTCAGGCATTCGCGGGCGGTGAGTTCGCCGACGGCGGTGCCTTTGAGGTCGGGGACCATGAAGTACATGGGGTAGTCGTAGTTGAGTCCGCTGTTCTCGAGCGAACCCATGATCGCTGCCGTGAACGACTTCGTCATCGACGCGATCCGGTAGGGCCGATGAGGGCTTGGCGACACTGCCTGCGCATCGCCCGGCCCGCGCCGGTGGAGCACCCCGTAGGACAGCTCGCCGCCGATCGCCGCCAGTTCGTCGGCGGCACGACGCAGACGCGCGGTGACGACGTCGAGGTCAGGGCGCACCAGGTCGGTCACGGAGCTCTCTGGGCGGGGCCGGTGGTTCATGTGATCAGTGTCGCACCCGCCCCTGACACTGACAGGCAACGCCCAGGTCGTGAGGGATCCCACCGGGACCGACCGGTTGCAGACGCCGTTGTCGTCCTACAATGAGACTGACTCGTACTTACCCGGCTGCGCCGACTGCGATCCAGCCGCTGACAGCCGAAATGAAGGGATCGTCTTCGTGACATCGGTCAACCTCGGAATGCCCGCGCCTCCGCCTCCCGTCCTCGCACCTCGGCGGAAGACCCGGCAGATCCACGTCGGGAAGGTCGGAGTCGGATCCGACTATCCGATCAGCGTGCAGTCGATGACGACGACGCCGACGACGGACATCAACGCCACCCTCCAGCAGATCGCCGAGCTCACCGCCTCCGGCTGCGACATCGTCCGCGTCGCCTGCCCCTCGGCCGACGACGCCGCCGCCCTGCCGGCCATCGCGCAGAAATCGCAGATCCCCGTCATCGCCGACATCCACTTCCAACCGAAGTACGTCTACGCCGCGATCGACGCCGGCTGCGCAGCCGTCCGCGTCAACCCCGGCAACATCCGCAAGTTCGACGACCAGGTCAAGGAGATCGCCGCCGCGGCCAAGGCCGCCGGCACCTCGATCCGCATCGGCGTCAACGCCGGATCCCTCGACAAGCGGATCATGGAGAAGTTCGGCAAGGCCACGCCTGAGGCCCTCGTCGAATCCGCCGTCTGGGAGGCCTCGCTGTTCGAAGAGCACGACTTCCACGACTTCAAGATCTCCGTCAAGCACCACGACCCCGTCATCATGGTCCGGGCATACGAGATGCTCGCCGAACGCGGCGACTGGCCCCTCCACCTCGGCGTCACCGAGGCGGGACCGGCCTTCCAGGGCACGATCAAGTCCGCCACGGCATTCGGGGCCCTGCTCTCCCGCGGCATCGGCGACACGATCCGCGTCTCGCTGTCCGCGCCCCCAGTCGAAGAGGTCAAGGTCGGCAACCAGATCCTCGAGAGCCTCAACCTCAAGCCGCGCAAACTCGAGATCGTCTCGTGCCCGTCCTGCGGTCGCGCCCAGGTCGACGTCTACACGCTCGCCGAGAAGGTCACTGCCGGACTCGAGGGCATGGAGGTGCCGCTGCGCGTGGCCGTCATGGGCTGCGTCGTCAACGGACCCGGCGAAGCCCGCGAAGCCGACCTCGGGGTGGCCAGCGGCAACGGCAAGGGCCAGATCTTCGTCAAGGGCGAGGTCATCAAGACCGTGCCCGAATCGCTCATCGTCGAGACCCTCATCGAAGAGGCCATGCGCATCGCCGAGGACTCCGACGTTCCCTCCGGTCCGCCGGAAGTCGTCGTCGGCTGAGAGATCCGGATGTGTTGAGAATCGCTCCACTCGGGCATCGGCACACGGCGTGGCTCAAGAGCCAGCTGACCCTCAATCCGTGCGAGAACGTCTACCTACTCGCCCTCCTCAACGTCACCGGCACCGCGCAGACCGGCTCACCCGGGGGGACGCTCTACGGCATCTTCGACGGTGACCGCCCGGTCGCCGCGTACTGGGTGGGCGGGAACATCATCCCCGTCTCGGCGACCCCGGCGACGAACGAGGTGCTCGCGCGCAAACTCAACGCCGACGGCCGCTCCTCGTGCTCCCTCATCGGCCGGCGCGAAGTCATCATGGACCTCGACAGTCGGCTCAACTGGGGTCGACCCCGTGGGGTCCGGGACCGGCAGCCGCTTTTGGCGATCAGCTCCGACCCGCTCGTCGACCCCGACCCCGATGTCAGCCTCGCGACCGTCGATCAGCTGCCGACCGTCTTCCCCGCCAGCGTCGACATGTTCACCAAAGAGGTCGGGTTCTCACCCGTCGAAGGCGGGGAGTCGAGCTACCTCGCCCGGGTCCGCGGCATCATCCGCGGCGGAAACTGCTTCGTCCGCGTCGACACGAGACTCCCGCAGGGCGGTCCAGCGCCGAGGTGGCCGGCCACCGACCGTGCCGAGCAGGTCCTGTTCAAGGCCGACATCGGCATCCGCTCACCCCGGATCGTCCAGGTCCAGGGCGTGTGGGTCCACCCCGAGGTGCGCAACCAGGGTCTCGGCGCCGCTGGCATGGCCGCCGTCGTCGCCCAGACCCGAGCGGCCGGGCACCCGACAGTGAGCCTCTACGCCAACGACTACAACGAGGCGGCCCTGCGGATGTACCGACGGGTCGGCTTCGACCAGGTCGGAACCTTCGCCACCGTCATGTACTGATCCGAGCAACCTTCCGGGCGCTCGGCAACCTTGCGCAGGGTTGCTCAGCGCCCGGAGGGTTGCCGAGAGGGGCAGGGTCAGCGGACGAAGACCGCGACGAGGACGTTGAGGATCGCGAAGGCGAAGGTGAGGTGCGCCATCGTCGCCGAGGGGTTCTTCGTCGCCGTGACGATTCCGGCCCCTCCGGATCCCGCCGAGGCGCTCCCAGCCTCGAGTTCGGCCGTGAACCGCTTCTGCTGCCGGTTGCCGATGAAGGCGAAGACCGTGACGAGGATCGCGACGATCAGCTTGATGCCGATCTTCATGTGGTTGACCTGGCCGTCGCCCATCTCGGCGAGGCCGACGAGGAGGAGACCGGTGACGAGCTGGAGGTACGATGCGTGGAGCATTCCCGGCAGCACGCGAGGGGAGCGGATGACCGTGAAATAGCCTCCCACGATGATCGCCATGCCGATAAGATGAAGGGTGAGGAGAACCTCGCGCAGAATTTCCATACCGTTCATCGTAATGGCATGATGGGTGTTCGTGAGCGCGGGCCCTATGACTGGCGCACGCTGTTCCGCCCTGGTGTAATGGCAGCACGCCGGCCTTTGGAGCCGTGCAGTATAGGTTCGAATCCTATGGGCGGAGCTGGCCCCATCCGACTTGCGAAGGATTCCCTCTATGCCGCAGATCCGTCCCACTGCCGTCATCGTCCTGGCCGCCGGCCAGGGCACTCGCATGAAGTCGGCACTGCCGAAGGTGATGCACCCCATCGGCGGACGCTCCCTCCTCCACCACGCGATCGCCGCGGCTGAGGGCACCGCACCCGATCACCTCGTCGTCGTCGTCCGCCATGAGCGCGACCAGCTCGTCGCCCACCTCGACGACCTCTCCATCACCTCCACCCGCACCGTCCTCGTCGCCGACCAGGACGAGGTCCCGGGCACCGGGCGCGCCACCGAATGCGCGCTCACCCAGCTGCCCGCCGAGCTCGCCGGCACCGTCGTCGTCACCTACGGCGACGTCCCGCTGCTGACGACGGAGACGATCAACGGCCTCGTCGAGGTCCATGAGGGCGAGGGCAACGCCGTGACCGTGCTCTCCGCCGAGGTGGACGATCCCACCGGGTACGGACGCATCGTCCGCGACGGGGCGGGCAACCTCCTGCGCATCGTCGAGCAGAAGGACGCCACCGAGGCCGAAGCGGCCATCCACGAGATCAACTCCGGCATCTACGCCTTCGACGCGACCGCCTTGCGCACCGGGCTTGCGGCCCTGACCACGGACAACGCCCAGGGGGAGAAGTACCTCACCGACGTCGTCGGCGTCTCCCACGATGCGGGCCTGCCGGTGGCCGCGACCGCGACCGACGACCTCTGGCAGGTCGAGGGCGCCAACGACCGCGTGCAGCTCGCCCAGCTGGGCAAGGAGCTCAACCGCCGCACGTGCGAGAAGTGGATGCGCGCGGGGGTGACGATCATCGACCCGGACACGACGTGGATCGACGTCGACGTCTCTCTCGGCGCCGACGTCACCCTCCTGCCCGGTGTGCAGCTGCTCGGGGCCACCGACATCGGCGACCGTGCCGTCGTCGGACCCGATTCGACGCTCAAGGACACCGAGGTCGGTGCCGGCGCCCAGGTCGTGCGCACCCACTCGGAGCTCGCGATCATCGGCCCCGACGCCTCGGTGGGGCCCTTCGCCTACCTGCGCCCGGGCACGAAGCTCGGGGCCGCAGGCAAGATCGGCACGTTCGTCGAGACGAAGAACTCCGACATCGGCGCCGGCGCGAAAGTGCCGCATCTGTCCTACGTCGGCGATGCGGAGATCGGGGAGGGCACGAACATCGGCGCCGCCTCGGTGTTCGTCAACTACGATGGTGTCGCCAAGCACCGCACCACGATCGGCAAGCACGCGCGGATGGGCTCGGACAACATGTACGTCGCCCCCGTCACGGTGGGCGACGGCGCCTACTCGGGCGCCGGGACCGTGGTGCGCAAGGATGTCCCTGCAGGAGCGCTCGCCATCACCGTGGCACCGCAGCGCAACCTGGAGGGCTGGGTCGAAGCCAACCGCCCCGGCACGCCTGCAGCGCAGGCCGCCGAGGCCGCATCCGAGGGGAAGACGGATCAGTGAACGAGATAACGACGGCGGGCGACAAGAAGCTCGTCCTGGTCAGCGGACGGGCCAATCCCGAACTCGCTGAGCAGGTGGCGGAGAATCTGGGCACGGAGCTCCTGCCCACCGACATCTACAACTTCGCCAACGGCGAGATCTACGTCCGGTTCTCCGAGTCGGTGCGCGGCTGCGACGTCTTCGTCCTCCAGTCCCACAGCGCGCCCATCAACGAATGGCTCATGGAGCAGCTGATCATGGTCGACGCCCTCAAGCGGGCCTCGGCGAAGCGGATCACCGTCATCGCTCCTTTCTTCCCCTACGCCCGTCAGGACAAGAAGCACCGCGGCCGTGAGCCCATCTCCGCCCGCCTCGTCGCCGACCTCTACAAGACCGCCGGGGCCGACCGCATCATCACCGTCGACCTCCACACCGCGCAGATCCAGGGGTACTTCGACGGACCCGTCGACCACCTCATCGCGATGCCGATCCTCGCCGGCTACGTCAAGGACAACTACCCGGGCGACCTCGCCGTCGTCTCACCCGACGCCGGACGCATCAAGGTCGCCGAGAACTGGTCGAACGCGCTCGGCGGAGTGCCGCTGGCGTTCATCCACAAGACCCGCGACATCACCCGACCGAACGAGACGAAGGCCAACCGCGTCGTCGGCGAGGTCGAGGGCCGCACCTGCGTGCTCGTCGACGACATGATCGACACCGGCGGCACGATCGTCCAGGCCGCCGATGCGTGCATGGCCGCCGGGGCGAAGAGCGTCATCGTCGTCTCCACCCACGCTGTGTTCTCCGGTCCCGCCGTCGAGCGCCTGTCGAACTCCGTGGCCGAAGAGGTCATCGTCACCAACACCCTGCCGCTGACCGAGGACAAGATCTTCGACAAGCTCACGGTGCTCTCGATCGCCCCGCTCATCGCCCGCGCCGTCCACGAGGTCTTCGAAGACGGATCGGTCACCAGCCTCTTCGAGGTCTGAGCCGCGACCGCATCCCGCCTGCCGGAGCAGCTCCGGCCCGACGAACCCCCGCCTTCGGGCGGGGGTTCGCTCTACACTGGAGGCAGCGCCGGAAGCGGCGTCAGAGCCACGGCCGAGCGAAGGGACTGCGACGATGTCGACGCACGATTACAACCGCTACCGGGTGGACGTCGCCGGAGGTCAGCTCTCCGTCGGAGTGTGGGAGCCGGTCTCGGCCGAACCCGGCCCCGTGCCCACCGTATGCGTCATCCACGGCATCACCTCGAACCATCTCTTCTTCGCAGGCCTCGTTCCGCTGCTGCCGGGCGTGCGCATCATCGGACCCGACCTGCGCGGGCGCGCGGACTCCCGGCTGCTGCCCGGACCCTACGGAATGGTCGCGCACGCCGAGGATGTGCTCAGGGCCATCGAGACGTTCTCGGATTGGGGCGTCGTCACCCTCGCCGGGCATTCGATGGGCGGTTTCGTCGCCATGACCCTGGCCGGTCTGCCCGCCGCGATCGGGGCCGCGGACGTCGACTCCGACACCGAGGCGACCGTGCGCTTCCGCGGACCCGTCCTCATCGACGGGGGCCTGCCCCTGGCCGTGCCGGGGACCGCGGACGAGGACCTCAACGCCGCGCTCGACACCGACGATCTCATCGCCGCAGTGCTCGGTCCCGCCGCCGAACGGCTGTCGATGAGCTTCGCGACCGTCGAGGAGTACCTCGCCTTCTTCGCCGCCCACCCGGCCTTCGCCGACGGCCTCGACACGGTCGCCACCGAGAGCTTCGTCTACGACCTCGCCGCGAAGGACGACGACAGCTTCCAGCCGTCCACCTCGGTGGCTGCGATGCAGGAGGACTCCGCGGACATGTACTCCGGCACCGCCTACCCGGCCGCACTCGAGGCGGTCATGGGCGATGCCGAACGGCAGGCCGACGTCGCCTTCCTCTTCGCCGAACGCGACCTCCTCGCCGCCGAACCCGGCCTCTATCCGCCGGAGCTCGTCGCCGACTACCGCAGGCGGTGGCCCGAGATGGACACCGTCGAGGTCCTCGGCACGAACCACTACGACATCCTGCTCACCGAGGAGGGCATCCAGGCTTGCGCCGAGGCGGTGACCGCACGACTTGGACCGGTCGAGGACGGTGCCGTAGAATAGTCGGGTTGCCTCGGCGAGGGAGACGCGAGTCTCCGTGATCGACGCGGTCCTGACCCACTGAGGTGCGCCCACGCGCACCCGGTGATGTCTCAGACTGTTTCGCCGTGGTGCAGACATTCACCACGAAGGAGAGAAACATGGCTGACTTCAAGCTCATCGCAGAACCCCGCGACGAATTCGGCAAGGGCGCTGCCCGCCGCATCCGCCGCGCCGGTCGCGTCCCCGCCGTCGTCTACGGTCACGGCGGAGACCCCGTCCACATCTCGCTCGAGGGACACGCCACGATGATGGCCCTCAAGCACGCCAACGCGCTGCTCGAGATCGAGAGCACCGACGGCTCGAAGAACATCCTCGCGATCGCCCGCGACGTCCAGATCGAGCCCGTGCGCCGTGAGATCGAGCACCTCGACCTCATCATCGTCAAGCGCGGCGAGAAGATCGAGGTCGACGTCCCCGTCCACGTCGTCGGCGACGCCGCCCCCGGCACCATGGTCTCGCAGGTCGAGTCGACCCTCTCGGTCCTCGCCGACGCGACCAAGCTGCCCGAGGGCTTCGAGGTCACCGTCGAAGGCCGCCCTGCCGGTGAGCACATCCTCGCCGGACAGGTCGAGCTGCCCGCCGGCGTCGAGCTCGTCGCCGACCCCGAGCTGCTCGTCGTCAACATCTCCGAAGAGGTCGAGATGGACACCGAGTCCGATGCCGACGAGACCGCTGAGGAAGAGACCACCGAAGAGGGCGCAGCCGACGAGGCCGAGTCCGAGGGCTCCGACGAGGAGTGACCTCAGTCCAGCGTGAGAGCGCATCGATCCCCGACTGAGTCGAGGTTCGAATGACCCGATCGGCGGGCCGCCAGCATGGCGGCCCGCCGATCTGTCTATCCTGGGGAACCGAGCCCGCAGCAAGCGGGGGACGAGAGATGAGAGGGCGGCGATGAGCAGCGAGGCGTGGTTGGTGTTCGGACTCGGCAATCCGGGACCGAAGTACGAGTCGACCCGGCACAACATCGGACAGATGGTCGTCGCCGAACTCGCCTCACGGATGGGCATCACCCTCTCGCGGTCGAAGCTGCGCGCGAACGTCGCAACCGGGCGTCTGCCGCACGGAGCAGTTCCGGGACTGCCCGGGCCCCGGGTCGTGCTCGCCACCTCGACGGGGTACATGAACGAGACGGGAGGGCCGCTCAAGCAGGTCGCCGACTTCTACGGCATCGGCCCCGACCGCATCATCACCGTCCACGACGACGTCGACATCCCCTTCGACACGATCAAGGCGAAGGTCGGCGGGGGAGAAGGCGGGCACAACGGCCTGCGGTCGACCACCTCGGCGCTGGGGACGAAGGACTACGTGCGCATCCGGGTGGGGGTCGGACGTCCGGCCGGTCGCCAGGACACCGCGGACTTCGTGCTCAGCCCGTTCGCGAAGGCGGAGCGGGAGACCCTGCCGATCCTCGTCTCAGACGCCGCCGACGCCGTCGAGATGTGCATCGTCGAGGGCCTCGAGCCCGTGCAGGCGAAGTTCCACGCCCGCAGCTGACGTCGCGATCAGCTCTCGACGCGGGCCCGTGAGCCGCGCCTGCGGTGGATGAGCCACGCCGCGAGGACGCCGCCGATGAAGCCGAAGAGGTGACCCTGCCAGGACACCCCGTTGGCCTGGGGGAACATGCCGAAGACGAGGGAGGCACCGTAGGTGACGAAGACGAAGAGGCCGATCGCGAAGTAGATGATCTTGCGCACGACATCTTCGGTGAACCATGTGCGCACGGCGAGGTAGCCGAAGTAGCCGAACACGATGCCCGACGCGCCGACGATGTAGTGGCCGGGCATCGTCGTCAGCCAGGCCCCGAGGCCCGCGACGAGCGCGACGATCCCGGTGACCAGCCAGAACCGGCGGGCGCCCTCGGCGGCGATGAAGAGGCCGAGGATGAGGAACGGGAAGGTGTTGGCCAGGAGGTGGCCGAAGCCGGCGTGGAGCAGCGGGGAGGTGACGATCCCGTAGAGGGAGAGCGGGTTCCAGGACTGGAGGCCGAGCAGGTCGAGGTCGGCGGGGACGATCGCATCGACGATCTCGATGATCCACATGATCGCGAGCAGGATGAAGACCGGGGCGAAGCGGGAGAGCCCGCCGCCCTGGCCGAGGGCCGTGCGCATGCGCTCGCGCATACTCGTGGGAGTGCCTGTCTGGGCGGAGGTGGATGTGGGGGATGGGGTGCCGAAGAGGACGCGGGATTCCTCGGCGGTGAAGCGGGGGGAGTTCTTCGAGCTCATGCTCCGATTATCGGCCACGAACTTTGGAGAAAGCCCAGAGACGCGGCGTCGTGACCGTTTCGTGAGGGAGCGCAGAGGCGGCTCCGGGGCCGGGTGTGTGCGGTGTGCGATGCCGGTGGCGGGCTTCGCCGCAGGTCAGCGTCACGCCGTGGGCCTCAGGCTCGCGTCAGTGCCGTGGACTAGAATTGCCAGGTGCTCAACGGACTCGATCTCACATTGCAGAATCCCACCGTCACCGAACTCGTCGAGGCCTTCCGGGACCCGACGACGACGGGCGGGACCATCGACGCGATCAGGGGACTGTGGCCGTCGATCCTGCGGCGCACCGTCTCCACCGGCGGCCCTGTATCCGCCGACGGCTCCGTCTCCAAGGGCGGTCCCGTCTCGCCCCAGCTCATCGTCACCGCCACGACCCGGGAGGCCGAGGACCTCGCACGCTCGCTCGCCGACTGGGTGCCCGCGGAGTCGCTCGCGGTCTTCCCCAGCTGGGAGACGCTGCCGCACGAGAAGCTCTCACCCCGCTCGGACACAGTCGGGCAGCGCCTCGAGATCCTCCGCCGGCTCGCCCACCCGAAGCCCGGCAGCGAGCTCACCTTCGTCATCGCGCCCGTCCGCGCGTTCCTCCAGCCCCTGGCCAAGGGCCTCGGCGAGATCCCCCCGATCGAGGTGGCCGTCGGCGACGAGGTCGAGATCGAAGCGACCGCCGCCCGTCTCACCGAGCTCGCCTACACTCGGGTCGACATGGTCTCCCGCCGCGGCGAGTTCGCCGTGCGCGGCGGCATCGTCGACGTCTTCCCGCCCACGGCCGACCATCCCCTGCGCATCGAGTTCTTCGGCGACGAGGTCGATGAGATCCGCGAATTCGCGGTGGCCGACCAGCGGTCGATCCCTGCCGAACCCGACGCCGCACCGCTCGTCCTCTCCGCCCCGCCGGTGCGCGAACTCCTCCTCACCGACTCCGTGCGCGCGCGGGCGGACGAGCTCTCGGCCTCGCTGCCCTCGGCCTCGGACATGCTCGAGAAGATCGCGGCAGGCATCGCCGTCGAGGGCATGGAGTCCCTCACCGCGGTCCTCGCCGACGGCATGGAACCGCTCATCGCCCTGCTGCCGCAGGGCACGAAGATCATCATCACCGAACCCGAACGCGTCGAGGCCCGCGCCGTCGACCTCGTGACGACGACGAACGAATTCCTCCAGGCCGCATGGTCGGGGGCCGCCGGCGGCGGTGAGACCCCGATCGACCTCTCGGCTGCGACGTTCCGCACCCTTGACGAGATGCGGGAGGGCGCAGGGCTCATCGGGCTCGCGTGGTGGGAGATCGGCGGTTTCGCCGCCGATGCCGAGCTCGCCGCGCCCGGTGCCAACCTCTTCTCCGTGCCCGCCAGGCCGCCGAAGGGCTACGCCGGCGATGTCGAGGCGATCCTCGCCGATGTCAGGGGACTCGTCCACGACCAGTGGCGGATCCTCGTCCTCACCGAAGGGCAGGGTCCTGGTAAGCGCATGGTCGAGGTGTTCTCCGAGGCCGGTGTGCCCGCGAGCTTCGTCGAGAACCCCACCGATGTGCCCGAAGCGCTCGTGACGGTGACGACGGCGGCGCCGTTCGGCGGGTTCGTCTTCGACGACCTCAGGTTGGCCGTGCTCACCGAGGCGGACGTGCTCGGTCGGGCGGCGGCCACCTCGACGAGGGACATGCGCCGACTGCCGACGCGGCGCAAACGCAACCAGGTCGATCCGCTCAACCTCGCCCCCGGGGACCTCGTCGTCCACGAGCAGCACGGGGTGGGCCGGTTCGTCGAGATGACGCAGCGCACCACCGGCAAGGGTAAAGCCAAGCACACCCGCGAATACCTCATCATCGAATACGCCCCGGCCAAGCGCGGGCAGCCCGGTGACCGCCTCTACGTCCCCAGCGACGCCCTCGACCAGGTCAGCCGCTACGTCGGCGGGGAGAACCCGAGCCTGAACAAGATGGGCGGCGCCGACTGGCAGTCGACGAAGGCGAAGGCCCGCAAGGCGGTCAAGGAGATCGCCGGGGAGCTCATCCGCCTCTACTCCGCCCGGCAGGCCACCGTCGGCCACGCCTACGGTCCCGACACCCCGTGGCAGCGCGAACTCGAGGACGCCTTCCACTACGTCGAGACCACCGATCAGCTCACGACGATCGACGAGGTCAAGGCCGACATGGAGAAGTCCGTGCCGATGGACCGCCTCATCTGCGGCGACGTCGGCTACGGGAAGACGGAGATCGCGGTCCGCGCGGCCTTCAAGGCGATCCAGGACGGCAAGCAGGTCGCTGTGCTCGTCCCCACGACCCTGCTCGTCCAGCAGCACTTCGAGACCTTCGCCGAACGCTATGCGGGATTCCCCGTCACCGTCGGCGCGCTCTCCCGCTTCCAGACGAAGCACGAGTCGGAGAAGGTCGTGGCCGACCTCGCCGAGGGCAAGCTCGACCTCGTCATCGGCACCCACCGACTCCTCAGCGGCGAGGTCCGGTTCAAGAACCTCGGACTGGTCATCATCGACGAGGAGCAGCGCTTCGGCGTCGAGCACAAGGAGACGCTCAAGGCGATGCGCACGAACGTCGACGTCCTCGCGATGTCGGCGACCCCGATCCCGCGCACCCTTGAAATGGCGGTGACCGGGATCCGGGAGATGTCGACGCTGGCGACCCCGCCCGAAGAGCGCCACCCGGTGCTCACCTACGTCGGGAAGTACGAGGACCAGCAGGTCAAGGCCGCGATCCGCCGCGAACTCATGCGCGAAGGGCAGGTCTTTTACATCCACAACCGGGTCCGCGACATCGAGGCCGTCGCCGCGCACCTGGCCGAGCTCGTCCCCGAGGCGCGCATCGCGATCGCCCACGGCAAGATGAACGAGCACCGGCTCGAACAGGTCATCGTCGACTTCTGGGAGAAGAAGTACGACGTGCTCGTGTGCACGACGATCGTCGAGACCGGCATCGACATCGCCAATGCGAACACGCTTATCATCGACCACGCCGACCGCTACGGGCTCTCCCAGCTCCACCAGCTGCGCGGCCGCGTGGGCCGCGGCCGCGAACGCGCCTACGCGTACTTCCTCTACCCGCCCGACACCCAGCTCACCGAGACCGCCCACGACCGGCTGACCACCCTGGCCGCGCACACCGAGCTCGGCGCCGGCATGCAGGTGGCGATGAAGGACCTCGAGATCCGCGGCGCCGGCAACCTGCTCGGCGGTCAGCAGTCGGGCCACATCGAAGGGGTCGGCTTCGACCTCTACGTCCGCCTCGTCGGGGAGGCTGTCGCGAACTTCCGCGGGGAGGACACCGAACCGGAGGCGGAGATGCGCATCGAGCTGCCCGTCGACGCCCACCTGCCCGCCGAGTACGTCGACCACGAGCGGCTGCGGCTCGAGGCCTACCGGAAGCTCGCGGCAGCGGCGAACGAGGACGAACTCCAGGAGGTCCTCGACGAACTCGTCGACCGCTACGGGCCCTACCCGGAAGCTGTCGGAGTCCTCGCCGACGTCGCGCGCCTGCGCATCCGGGCCCGCGCCTCGGGCGTCAGCGACATCGTCGTCCAAGGCAACTTCGTGCGCTTCGGGCCCGTCGAACTCGAGGACTCGCAGGTCGTGCGCCTCAAGCGGCTCTACCCGAAGACGCTGCTCAAGCCCGCGATCCGGTCGGTGCTCGTGCCCAAGCCGATGGACGGGGACGGGTTCGGGGCCAAGGAGATGACCGATTCCGACATCCTCCGCTGGGCCCACCAGTTCCTCGACGCGATCGTCCCGGCCATCCCCGCCGAGGTGGTCGAATCCGAGGTCGTCGACGCTGGGGTGTGAGGTGCCGGCGATGAGAGGCGCGGAAGGTTCTGAGAGTGCGGAGGGTTCGGTGAGTGCCGTGCGAGCCGGTGGCGACGGGAGTTCGGTGAGTGTCGACGGCATCGTCGAGGCCATGGCCGTGCTCCGCACCCGCTGCCCGTGGTCGTCGGAGCAGGACCACAGCAGTCTCGTGAAGTACGTGCGGGAGGAGACCGAGGAGCTCGTCGACGCGCTCACCGACTTCCAGGCACAGCCGACGCCCGAGCACCGAGAGGCCGTCATCGATGAGCTCGGCGATGTCCTCTACCAGGTGCTGTTCCATTCGGCGCTGCTCGACGAGAGCGGGGGAGAGGACTACGGGCACAGCCTCGGCGCCGTCATCGCAGGCCTGGAGGCCAAACTCGTGCGCCGGCACCCCTTCGCCTTCGACGGCTTGGGCCGGAACGGTCCGATGGCCTCGCTCGAGGACGTCGAAGCCGAGTACCGTCGGATCAAGGACGAAGAACGCGACGCAGGCGGACACCGAACCGACCACGTCGGACACCGCAGCGAGACAGACGGAGAAGAGGCACAGTGAGCTTGGACAGGATCGACATCGAGGGGACCTTCAACTTCCGCGACCTCGGCGGGGCGCCCGTCGGGCAGGCCTCGGTCGCCAAGGGCCGGGTG
This sequence comes from Brevibacterium metallidurans, assembly GCF_037101285.1. Taxonomy (NCBI): domain Bacteria; kingdom Bacillati; phylum Actinomycetota; class Actinomycetes; order Micrococcales; family Brevibacteriaceae; genus Brevibacterium; species Brevibacterium metallidurans. The sequence goes on along the minus strand of NZ_BAAAAF010000005.1, from coordinate 18,009 downwards.
TTCCGGGCCGACGGCCTCGCCCAGCTCACCGACCGTTCGCGGGAGGAGCTCACCCGGCTGGGGATCACCACCGTGCTCGACCTGCGCGACATCGGCGAGAGGTCCAAACGCCCCGATGCGATCGACGGACTCGACGTCGACTACATCGAACTCCCGATCTTCGAGGACCGGTTCTTCCCGGCCGCACCGCCCACGCCGGAGGAGATGCGGGAGCTCGCGGAGACGACGGGACTCGACCTCACCGACCGGTCGCTGCGGCGCATCTACGACTACCTCATCGACCACTTCGGGCCCCGGCTGGCCCTGGCCGTCGACACGATCGCCAACAGGTGCGAGTCAGGCATCGTCTTCCACTGCTCGGCCGGCAAGGACCGCACCGGTCTCGTCGCGGCGTTCGTCCTCGACCTCCTCGGCGTGGACCGGGAGGACGTCCTCGACGACTACACGGTCACCGAGGACCACCTCGGCGGGGCGTTCCTCGAATCGATCCTGCGCAACTACTCCGATGCGGGGATCTCCGGGAACCTCGTCGAGACGGCGACGGCGGCACCCCGGGAGCTGCTGGCGGGCATCCTCGATTCGCTCACCCGGACCTACGGTGACGACGCGGTGGAGAAGTACCTGCTCGAGCACGGAATGGATCCGGCGACCCCGGCCCGACTGCGGTCGAACCTGCTCGTGGCAGGCGACGACCGGGCCGCGTGAGGGCTGGGCGGAACCCCGTTGTGCACTAAGCTGAGGCGCAGGCACATGTTCCCCATGTGAAACCGACTGCTAAGGAGTAATCAGTGGCTGAGATCGTTGCCGCAAACGCCCGCGAAATCCTGGATTCCCGGGGAAACCCCACCGTCGAGGTGGAAGTGCTCTTGGCCGACGAATCCGTCGGTCGCGCCGGAGTGCCCTCCGGTGCCTCCACCGGTGAGTTCGAAGCCGTCGAACTGCGCGACGGGGACCCGGAACGCTACCTCGGCAAGGGTGTGACGAACGCCGTCGACGCCGTCATCGACGAGATCAACGACGCCATCGTCGGACTCGAGAGCGACGACCAGCGCCTCGTCGACCAGGCCCTGATCGAACTCGACGGGACCGAGAACAAGTCCCGCCTCGGCGCGAACGCGATGCTCGGCACGTCCCTGGCAGTGGCCCGTGCGGCAGCGGTCTCGGCCGACCTTCCCCTCTACCGCTACCTCGGCGGACCGAACGCCCACGTCATGCCCGTGCCGATGATGAACATCCTCAACGGCGGATCGCATGCCGACTCGAACGTCGACATCCAGGAGTTCATGATCGCCCCGATCGGTGCGGCGAGCTTCCACGAGGCCCTGCAGTGGTCGGTCGAGGTCTACCACGCGCTCAAGGGCGTGCTCAAGGAGCGCGGCCTGTCCACCGGTCTCGGCGATGAGGGCGGCTTCGCGCCCAACCTCGAGTCGAACGCCGCGGCCCTCGACCTCATCCTCGAAGCCATCGAGATCGCCGGACACCGTCCCGGTCGCGACATCGCGCTCGCCCTCGACGTCGCCTCCTCCGAGTTCTTCAAGGACGGCGCGTACGAGTTCGAAGGGGAGAAGAAGTCGGCTGAGGACATGGCCGCCTACTACGAGGAGCTGCTCGGCAAGTACCCGCTCGTCTCGATCGAGGATCCCCTCGACGAGAACGACTGGGAGGGCTGGGCGAAGCTCACCGCGGCGATCGGTTCGAAGGTCCAGCTCGTCGGCGATGACCTCTTCGTGACCAACCCCGAGCGCCTCGAGCGCGGCATCGACAACGACACTGCGAACTCGCTGCTGGTGAAGGTCAACCAGATCGGCACCCTCACCGAGACCCTCGACGCCGTGGCCCTGGCCCAGACCAACGGGTACACGACGATGATCTCGCACCGCTCCGGCGAGACCGAGGACACGACGATCGCCGACCTCGCGGTGGCCACCAACGCCGGACAGATCAAGGCCGGCGCCCCGGCCCGCTCCGAGCGCGTCGCGAAGTACAACCAGCTCCTGCGCATCGAAGAACAGCTCGGCGACGCGGCCCGGTACGCCGGCAAGCGCGCCTTCCCGCGCTTCGAGGCCTGAGCGCCCCGACCAGGGAGCATGACCTCGCCGAGGCGGGGGTGAGTGATTTCGGTCGCCCACCCCCGCCTCGGCGATTCACTCAGGTTACGCGGCTAGTCCTATGTTCCACCCGACGTCCTACATTCCCCTCGACGTCCTACCCTCCGCTTCGCACACCGACGCTTCAGCTCGACGTCCTACCCGTCCACGGGTGGTTCATCGCGCTCCACATGACGGCAGCGGAGAGCTTGAGCGGCCACGGCTCCTCATTGCGGGCCTGCCGCCATCCCTGAGCGAAGCTCACCTCGCCGAGGTGGCCGCTGCGGTTTCCGAGCGCATGATCGCGAGCTTGATCTCCTCGAACTTCGCCTCGGAGAAGAGCTCCTTCCAACTGATGCGAATGACCTGCCAGCCTCGGTCGCGCAGCCATTGCTCACGGCGTCGTTCCCTCTTCAGCTCTTCTCGCGGCACGCCTGAACCGAGGTAGAGCTTTCCGAGACCGTCGATTTCGACGATGAGCCGGGCTTGCCTGTGACAGAAGTCGACTCGGATCTGCGTACCTGCTTCGTCGATCACGAAGCTCACCTGCGGGGACATGCCGTGGATTCCGTGCTCGTAGAAGCGGACGGCGGCGATCGACTCGGCAGGGGATTCGCGCCTGCCGTCGGCGAGTTCGAGGGCGCGGCGGACCTTCTTCGTGTTGCGCTTCTCCACCGTCTGCCCGAGGACCGTGAGGATCTTCTCCGGGGTCGTCAGGCGGCGGTGGAGCGCATCGTCGATCATCGCCACCGAGATTTCCAGGCTGTAGGCCCGAGCGACATCGACGAGTGTGCGTTCCAGAGTGGTCACGCGCATCCCCCGGATCGTGCCCTGATGATGTTTGGGAATCGGCGTGCCGCGCACATGGAGGTTCGCGAAGCGTCGGTTGATGCCGGGACGCACCACCTCGACCTGGTGGGTGACCGGGGAGGCAAGCGGCAGACCGTGGATGAGGGCCGCCGAGATGTGGGAGATCACCTCGGTGCCCGACGATGAGCTCGCGGTCTCGCCGTCCGATGGTTCGGTGCCGACTCCTGAGCGCGACTGTCGGCGTTGGAACTGCTGTTCGCATCTGGCCATCACTGCCGCATCGAGCTTCGTCACCTCATCGCGCATGTCTCCGTACTCGGGGTAGGCCTCGAACGTGCTGTCTTCGATGCCTGCCCACAGCGGCCGATGCGTCTCCACTGCGCACACGTGTTTGGCGACGTACACGCCTCGCGAGAGACGCAGCAGGCAGCACTTTCGGGCGAAGCGGATGTCTTCATGATTGAACCCGAGTCGATTGAGCTCTTGTGTTGTCAAAATTCTGCACATAGATACAAACTGCATCAAACGTGTTGTAAACGCAATAAGAGATTCACGATCTGTGGATAACTCTGTGGACGTATTGTGGGCAGCTGTGGACGGAACGGTGGCATCGGGTTCGCCGAGGCGTGCGTGGGGAAGCGTCGGGTCCCGCGCGGGCTGTCGTCAGGCTTGGCTCGATTTCCTACCCGTAGACATGTAGGACGTCGAGCTCGAGGTGGTGCGTGCGGAGCGGAAGGTGGTGTGTGCGGCGCAAGGTGGTGCGTGCGGCGCAAGGTGGTGTGTGCGGTGCGAGGTGGTGAGAGGAGTGGGCGGTGGTGTGTGGAGCTGAGGGAGGTGGGTGCAGGTGCGGGTGTGATTTGGACGCGACTGTTCGGTGCGCCACGCGAACACGCCACGGCGGCGAAATCCTCGGCGACCGGTGATCGACACGGCAGACTTGGAGTACTGCGACTGCCTTCCCAATCCCCGGTCGCACAAGGAAGAGTCATGGTTCCGAGCAAACCGAGAAGAACTGCCCCCAAGACGGCCCCTGGCAAAGCCACCCCTCGGCGACGCCCCAAGCCGGTCGTCGAGGTGCCCGCACAGCCGGACGCGCGCGGGCGCCGCATGTCGTGGCAGGCCGGGGTGTTCCTCGCCGTGCTCGCCATCGTCCTCGTCACGTTCCTGCCCTCGATCAACTCCGCCCTCAAGCAGGCCCAGCAGATCGCGGCGCTGAACAACGAGATCGACTCCACCCGCTCCGAGGTCGAAGCGCTGCGACAGAAGAACAAGGACCTCAAGGACCCCACCCAGATCGCCCGCAAGGCCCGGGAAGAGCAGTACTACGTCGAGAAGGGCAAGAACGCCGTCATCGTCACCAATCAGCAGACAAGTGACGATGACGATTCGGACACATCCTCCCCACAGCGCAGTCAACCCTGGTACCTTGAGTTGCTGGAGTCGATCGAAGAGGTCGGCAATTCGAGCAACACGACGGGAACCCCCAGATGATCACAGAGTGCACCGAGGCGGACTTCGCAACGCTGAAGGAGCAGCTCGGACGCATTCCCCGCGGTGTCGTCGGCATCGCCGCCCGCAGCACCGCCGGTGAACCGCTCGTCGTCGCCACCGCCCCTCGTCTCGAGGACGGCACCCCGTTCCCCACGACGTTCTACCTCACCCACCCGGCGTTCGTCGCCGAAAGCTCGCGCCTCGAAGCCTCGGGCATCATGGCCGAATGGACCGCCGAGATCGCCGAGGACGATGAACTCGCCGCAGCCTACCGTCGCGCCCACGAGGCCTACCTCGCCACCCGCTCCGAGATCGGCCAGGACGCCGGCATCGCCGAGGTCGAGGAGATCGCCGACTTCTCCGCCGGCGGCATGCCCACCCGCGTGAAGTGCCTGCACGCCCTCGTCGGCCACGCCCTGGCCGCCGGGCCCGGGGTCAACCCGATCGGCGATCGCGCACTCTCGTTCATGAACGACGTTCCGACCCCGGCCGTCACCGACGCAGAGACGACGGACGCACAGACGACCGACGCCGAGACGACGGACTAGGGGGAACCATGCGCGTAGCCGCCTTCGACTGCGGAACGAACTCACTGCGCCTGCTCGTCGCCGACGTCGACGAGACCGGGGCGATGATCGAACTGCGCCGCGAGACCCGCATCGTCCGCCTCGGCCAGGGCGTCGACGCGACCGGCGAATTCGCCCCCGAAGCCCTTGAGCGCACGTTCGCCGTCACCCGGGAGTACGCGGAGATCGCCTCGGAGTACGCGCCGGAAAGGATCCGCTTCGTGGCCACCTCGGCGAGCCGGGACGTGAAGAACCGGGATGAGTTCTTCGCCGGGATCTTCGCGATCCTGGGCGTCGTCCCCGACGTCATCTCCGGAGACGAGGAGGCCCACCTGTCCTTCCTCGGCGCCACCGCCGGGCGCAGCGCCGAGACGGGACCGTTCCTCGTCATGGACCTCGGCGGGGGATCGACCGAACTCGTCCTCGGCACCGGCGAGGTCGACGCCGCCGTGAGCATGGACATCGGGTCCGTGCGCCTGACCGAGCGGCACATGAACACCGAGGTTCCCGACGGCGACCAGATCCGCGCGGCCGTGACCGACATCGACACCCACCTCGACCGGGCCGCCGAGGTGGTCGACCTCGCCGCCGCCCGCACCTTCATCGGCGTGGCCGGCACCGTGACGACACTGACCGCCGGCATCCTCGGACTCGACAGCTACCAGCGTGAGCGCATCCACGGCGCGCAGGTCACCGTCGCCGAGGTCGAAGCGCAGGCCGACGCCCTCGTGCAGATGGACCGCGCCGCCCGTGCCGCGCTGCCCTACATGCATCCCGGCCGCGTCGACGTCATCGCCGCCGGCGGCCTGATCTTCGCCCGTGTCGTCGCCCGCGTCGACGAAGCCGTGCGCGCCGCCGGGTCGGACCTGACGATCGTCGTCTCGGAGACGGACATCCTCGACGGCATCGCCCTCGACCTCGCCTCATGAGCGCCGTCCCCGGCCGATCGAGCGGTCCCGCCCCCGGACGGTCGCGCCGCGTCGCCCTCGGTGCGCGCAGGTTCGCGCTCATCGGACTCGTGCTCGCTCTCGTCTTCGGGACCGCCCATCCTGCTCTTGCCGCTCCCAAGGCCGGACCCGGACAGTGGTTCATCGGCGACTACGGCATCGACAAGCTGTGGAAGACCTCCACCGGCAAGGGCGTGAGCGTCGCCGTCATCGACTCGGGTGTGAACAAGAACCACGAGGACCTCAACGGCGTGGTGACGAAGGCCAAGGACTTCAGCGGCCTCGGCAAGGACGGCACGACCCCTATCGGCGGGAAGACCACGATCCACCACGGCACCGCCGTCGCCGGTGTCATCGCCGGTCAGGGCGAAGGCGCCGGCCCTGTCGGCGTGGCCCCCGACGCGAAGATCCTCTCCGCGTCGATGTGGCTGGGTCCCGACCGGCCCAAGGAGTCGGGATCGACCCGGGAGCAGGCCGCCGAGGCGATCCGCTGGTCCGTGGACAACGGCGCCAAGGTCATCAACATGTCGCTGGGCTGGGACGACCCCGCGTGGCCCGAGAGCTGGGACAAGGCGTTCGCGTACGCGTATGAGAAGGACGTCCTCGTCGTCGCCTGCGTCGGCAACGCCTCCCAGGGCGCGACCCAGGCGTGGTCGCCGTCGACGGTTCCCGGCGTCATCGGCGTCGGCGGACTCGGCAAGGACGGGCGCGTCCTCGACGCCTCGACGGCGCCGGGCACCGCCGTCGACCTCATGGGTCCGGCCGCCGACATCCCCATCCCGTACTACTCCGGCGGCTACGCCGAAGGTCAGGGCTGCTCGTTCGCGGCCCCCGTGGTCTCCGGGGTCGCCGCGCTCATCCGTGCCGACAACCCCGACCTCAGCGCCGACGAGGTGGCCGCGAAGCTGCTGTCGACCGCGAAGCCGGTGGCCGGCTACAAGGGACAGAGCACCCAGGACAAGCCCGATCCGATCGTCGGCTGGGGTCGCCTCGACCCCGAGGCGGCGATGAAGGCCGACGTGCCGAAGACCGTGCCCAGCGCCGCCGACGCGCTCTCGAGCTGGGTGAAGATGCACCGCCGCGCCGACACGGATCCCGCGGAGACCGAGACCGCCGCACCCGCCGAGGACGACAGTCCGAAGGCCGTCGCCCCCAAGGACGTCGTCGCCTCGCAGTCGACCCCGACGCTCGGGTACTGGCTGCTCGGACTCGGAGGCGCTGTGGGCATCGGACTCCTCGTCCTCGCTCTCGTTCTCCACCTCCGTCGCCGACGCTGATCGCGGGCCGTGATACGCGTCTCATCTGGGACGTCGCAGGCAATTAGTGAAAGTTTTCACAAGGGCCTAGGATGGGGTTATGGCTCTCATCAGAAACTCGAAACTGCGTCCACGAATCCTCGTCGTCGGTGGCGGATACCTCGGCCTCGTCACGGCCCAGAATCTGCTGAAGAACCTCGGCCGCGGTGAAGCCACCGTGACCGTGATCGACCCCAACCCGTACATGACGTACCAGCCCTTCCTCCCCGAGGTGGCTGCCGGTTCGATCGAACCCCGTCACGCCGTCGTCCCGCTGCGCCGCAACCTGCCCGGCGCCGAGGTGATCACCGGCTCGGTGACCTCGATCAACCACGCCGACAAGTTCGTCGTCGTCGAACCCGAGAACGACGAACCCTTCGAGCTCGACTACGACCACATCATCATGGCCGCCGGCTCCGTCGCCCGCACCCTGCCGATCCCCGGCCTCAAGGAGAACGCGATCGGCCTCAAGCGGATCGAAGAGGCTGTGGCCCTGCGCGACCACCTCCTCTCGCGTCTCGCCGACGCCGCCCTCATGGAGGACGACGAGGAGCGTCGCAAGGCGCTCACCTTCGTCTTCGTCGGCGGTGGCTTCGCAGGCATCGAACTGCTCGCCGAACTCGAGGACGTCGTCCGCTCGGCGATCGCCCAGTACGAGACCCTCACCGAGGCGGACGTCCGCTTCGTCCTCGTCGAGGCCCTCGGTCGCGTCATGCCCGAGGTCGGCGAGGCTCAGGCCCGCTGGGTCGTCGAGCACCTGCGTGAGCGCGGCATCGACGTCTACCTCGAGACCTTCCTCCAGGACTGCACCGACAAGCGCGTCAAGCTCTCGAACGGCGAGGAGTTCGACGCCGACACCATCGTGTGGTCGGCCGGCGTCAAGGCCAACCCCGTCCTCATCGACTCCGACCTGCCGATCGACGAGCGCGGCCGCGTGACCGTGCGCGCCGACCTGCGCGTCGAAGGCGAAGACGGCGTCGTCGAAGGTGCCTGGGGCGCCGGTGACAACGCCGCTGTGCCCGATCTCTCCGGCGGCGGCGTGGGCGGCTTCTGCGTGCCCAACGCTCAGCACGCCGTGCGCCAGGCTCCGGTGCTCGCGGCCAACGTGCTCGCCGCCCTGCGTGGGGAGACCGAGTTCAAGCAGTACTTCCACAAGACCATCGGTTCGGTCGCCGGTCTCGGCCTCTACAAGGGCGTCTCCCAGATGGGCGACTTCGAGGCCCGCGGCCTGCTCGCATGGCTCATGCACCGCGCCTACCACGGCTACGCGATCCCGAGCCTCGACCGCAAGGCGAAGGTCTTCGGCAACTGGATCCTCAACTTCGTCCTCGGTCGGGACACCTCGCCGCTCGTCGATCTCGACGTGCCGCGCAAGTCCTTCGTCGAGGCCGCTGAATCCAAGCCGGTTCCGAAGAAGGAGCCCGTCAAGGCCTGAGCCTGACAACAGATCCACTCGGATCCGAGACGACAGCGCCGGGAGTGTTCGCACTCCCGGCGCTGTCGCGTTCCGCGAGGGATCGGGACCGCAGGTCGTGATGAGCCTGTGATCTCCTCACCGACACAAACGGTCTGAGCGGCGACTAGGGTGAGGGCATGAACCGCATCGTCGCGATTCCCGCCCTCGTGTCCCTGCTCGTGCTCACCGGCTGTACCGGCGCAGGAGGGAATCCGCCCGGGACCGGGGGCACTCCCACCTCGGCGGTAAAGACCCCATCGGAGGCTGCCACCGAGGATGATACGGTCGTCGCCGACGAACCCCTGCCCGTCGGACTCTGCGGCCAGGCACCGGCTCCGCTGTCCGACCAGAGGGTCTATCAGGGGTCGAAGGAGACCGACTGCGGGCAGGCCAGGGACGCGCTCACGGCATTCGGGCGCGGCGAGGACTCCGTGGACGAGTCCGGCCACGGCACGTTGGTCGACGGCTGGTCGTGCGTCTTCCCCATGGACAACGAGATCGTCGACTACGCGATCACGCTCTCGTGCGAGAAGGGCGGACAGCGCTTCGTCCTCCGCCCGCGCTCCGTTGCCGTACCCGCCGGCTACGCCGTGCTGCCGTGGGACTACGAGGGGACTGCGACGGGAGCTGCGGGGATCTACTTCACGACGGAGTCGCGGAAGCACCACTGCAGCTTCACCGAGACCGAGCTCGGCTGCGACAACTTCAACTTCCCCGACGACCTCCCGCCGGTGCGCTACATGGGGCAGCCGCAGCAGCCCACCGCGATCGTGCTCGAGCCGCAGGGCTCACCGCGGTTCGAGGTCTACGGGGATCCGACGTTCACCCAGTACTCCGATTCGGGGGAATGGGGTGCGGACACGAGAGTCCTGGGCTACGGTGAGGTCCTCTGGGTGCGCGGCATCGGCTGCACGACGGATCCCGACCGCGGCGTGGTGTGCACCAATGGCCAGCACGGATTCGAGATCTCGTCCAAGCGGTACGCCATCAACTGAGGGTCTGCCGGGTTCGCAGCTCACGGTACGAGGATCAGTTGACCTCGGAGTTCGCGACGGTGAAGCGGGCGTCGGTGTGCTGGGGATCCTCGATCTCGTCGACGAGGGCGATGGCGAAGTCCTCGGCGGAGATCGAATCGCCGGCCGGGGAGTCGAGGGCCACGGCGTAGTAGCCGGTGCGGGTGCCGGGCGCGATCTGCGGGGCGGGGGAGAGCATCGTCCACGGCGAGTAGTTCCCGTCGCGGAGCAGCTCGAGGGCGCGCGTCCCGGTCTCGGCTTCGGCCTTGTAGACGGCGGGGAAGCCGGGGGTGTCCTTGAGCAGGGTGTCACCGACCGACAGGGAACCGGCTCCGCCGACGACGATGAGTCGGGTGTCGCCGCTGGCCTCGGCGAGGGTCTTCAGCGCTGCGAGCCATTCGCCGTGGTCGCCGCCGGTGCGGCTGGGGCCGGTGGCGGAGACGATGACGTCGTTCTCGGCCACGACGCGGGCGTCGAAGTCGGCGTCGGCCATGTCGCCGGTGAGGCTGTGGGCGACGCCGGGCACCTCGGCGCCCGAGCGGGTGATCGCGGTGACCTCGAGTCCGCGCCCGGCGGCTTCGTCGGCGATGCGGGAGCCGACCATGCCGGAGGCTCCGAAGAGGGCGATTCTCATGTCCGTACCTTTCGTTGGTTCATCTGATGGCTCAACGATATACTTCGGATACCACGTACCTCAAAGATACTAATGGAGATTTCTCATGGCAATCGCCTGGGAGGGCAACGCGTACGATCCGGAATGCCCGACGCGCGTCGTCCTCGATCGGATCGGGGACAAGTGGACGGTGCTCATCATCGAGGTCCTCGACGCAGGTCCGCGGCGCTTCAACGAGATCCGCCTGGCCATCGGAGGCATCACTCCCAAGGTGCTCACCTCGACGCTGCGTTCCCTCGCCGCCGATGGCCTCATCGTCCGGGAGGCGTTCGGAGAGGTGCCGCCGCGCGTCGAGTACCGGCTCACCGACCTCGGGCGGTCGCTGCTCGAGCCCGTTGCGGCCCTGAGGCAGTGGGCGGAGCGCAATGTCGCCGAGATCGAGGGCAATCGGAACAGCGCCGAGGCGGTGGCTACGCGCTGATCGCGGCAACCACCTCGGCGAGGTCCCGCAGCTCACCGGCGATCCGGTAGCGCCGCGGATGGCCCGAGTAGATCCAATTGTTCGTGATCATCGACGCGCTCGCCCCGTTCGTCGTCGCCTTGAACTCCTCGACGTCGAAAGCGGCCGTGCGATCGGCGAGCACACGCGCCCGAAGTGCAGGAGCGAGCGCCTGCCAGTGGTCGGCGGCCTCGTAGCCGATCTCCTGCCAGTGGCCACCGCGTTCTCGGAAGGAAAGGGGACGGAGACCCAGCGTCGTCGGGTCCGGAGACTCAGGGAGTGCAGCCGCGACATCAGCGGCGACGATGAGTGCGGGGCCGACCGCCTCGGCGGCGAGGGGATCGTCGATCCCGGACACGGGCTGCGGTCGATTCCCGGGGGAGAGGAGCATCGGAGTCATAGGGACATCCTGCCCGAGCGTGAGTGCTCAGGCGAACCGGAGGTCCCCCCACTGGGACTCGAACCCAGACTGAATCGATTTTAAGTCGACTGCCTCTGCCGATTGGGCTATAGGGGGCGGCGCACGCGTGGTGCAGCGGCGTCGTCGCCAGCACTCACTCTACCGTCCCGACGGGTCCGGATCTCCCAGGCGCGACCCACCTCGAGAGGGTCGGAGAGTGAGACATCGTCGTCTGCATGATGATCGGGGACTACCGTCGGGCCTATGACTCCGACCCCGCCCAGCCGTCAGGCCTGGGTGATCCTCGTCGTCGGAGTCCTCGCGCAGATGGCTGCGACCGTCGCCATCACCGGCCCGGCCTTCCTCATCCCGTACCTGCACACCGAACTCGGCTTCTCCCTCACCCAGGCCGGCACGGTCGCCGTGGCCCCGAGCTTCGGCCTCATCCTCACCCTCATCGCGTGGGGTGCGGTCGCCGACCGGTACGGGGAGCGGCTGGCGATGACGCTCGGCCTCGGTTTGACCGCGCTGACCTCGGCGATCGCCGTGGCCGTCGTCGATTCGCCCGTCTGGCTCATCGTCGCCATCGCCGCCTCCGGAGCCGCAGCGGCGTCGGTGAACTCCGCGAGCGGGCGCGTCGTCATGGGCTGGTTCCCCCGCCACCGCCGCGGCCTCGCGATGGGCATCCGACAGATGTCCCAACCCCTGGGCACCTCCGTCGCCGCCCTCGCCGTCCCGCCCATCGCCGCCGCCGGAGGCATCGCCGCCTACCTCTGGTTCGCCGCCGCCGTCACCGCTGCGATGACGCTCATCTGCCTCCTCCTCATCCGCAATCCTCCTCCCGCCGAGGCGGTTCCCAGCATCGTCGACATCGACGATGGTGCGGCGCCGGGGGAGAGTGCGGGAGCCCGACCCGCGGTCACGGGCCAGGTGAGGGCGGGGGCCGCCTCGGCGGACAATCCCTACAGGGAGGACTCCTTCCTCTGGCGGATCCACGTCGTCTCCGCCCTCCTCGTCGTCCCGCAGTTCGCGTTCTCCACCTACGGACTCATCTGGCTCATCAGCACCCAGGGGATCTCCGCCGGGGCAGCCGGGGGCATCGTCGCAGCCGCTCAGCTCATCGGTGCGATCGGACGCCTCGTCGTCGGGGGAGCCTCGGACGCCCTAGGCACGCGGGTGGGACTCATCCGCGTCATCGCGCTCGCCGCCTGCGTCCTCACCGCCGCCGTCGCCCTCGTCTCCCTCACCCCACTGCCCATCGTCGCGGCGGTCGTCTTCATCCTCGCCTCGACGGTCTCGGTCGCCGACAACGGACTCGCCTTCGCCTCGGTGGCCGAGGCGGCAGGACCCCGCTGGTCGGGCAAGGCGCTGGGAGCTCAGAACACGGGACAGTTCGCGGTCTCGGCGCTCGTCGGCCCCGGCCTCGGCGCTCTCATCACCGTGCTCGGGTACCCGCTGTCGTTCGCCGTCGTCGCCGTCTTCCCGCTCATCGGGGCGGGACTGGTTCCGAAACACGACGTCGATCGCATAACCTGATGTTCATCTCGGGTCAGTACCGTCCGAGGCGCCAGCACCAACCCAGTCGATGTCGCAGTCGGACCCGACGACGGCATCGCTGAAGCGAAGGAGACACCGTGTCCATCCTGCCGAAAGAGAACCTGCGCGAGTACATCGACAAGCTGCGCATCGAGGGATACACGGTCACCGACAGCCACACCCCCGACCCGCAGCTCATCGACCCGATGGGGCGCGCCGTCGAGACCTGGCGGGAGGGTTACCCGTACCCGGAGCTCATGGACCGGGAGGAGTACGAACTCGAGAAGTACCGACTCCAGGTGGAACTGCTGAAGTTCCAGTACTGGGGCCAGGACACGGACTCCAAGCACGTCATCGTCTTCGAAGGCCGCGACGCCGCCGGCAAGGGCGGGACGATCAAGCGCTTCACCGAGCACCTCAATCCGCGCGCAGCCCGCGTCGTCGCGCTCAACAAGCCCTCTGACCGGGAAGCCGGGCAGTGGTACTTCCAGCGCTACATCTCTCACCTGCCCACGAACGGCGAGATCGTCATGTTCGACCGCTCGTGGTACAACCGGGCCAACGTCGAACGCGTCATGGGCTTCTGCACCGACGCCGAATACCAGACGTTCATGGAGCAGGCACCCGTGTTCGAGAAGATGCTCATCGACTCCGACATCCACGTGACGAAGTTCTGGTTCTCCGTCACCCAGCGCGAACAGCGCACCCGGTTCGCGATCCGCCAGATCGACCCCGTCCGGCGGTGGAAGCTCTCGCCGATGGACCTCGAATCGCTGGGGCGGTGGGACGACTACACGGTGGCGAAGGAGGAGACCTTCCGACGCACCGACACCGACCACGCCCCGTGGATCACGATCAAGAGCAACGACAAGAAGCGCGCGAGGCTCAACGCGATGCGCTACTTCCTCAACCAGTTCGACTATGCGGGCAAGGACACCTCGGTCGTCTACGCCCCCGACCCGCTCCTCGTCCGCCGCGGTCGCGACGCCGTCGACGACTGAGGTCTGTTTAGGCGGGCGGTTCCGGTGGTTTCGGCGGGCCGTTTTGGCTGGTGGTTCGCTTGTCCCGGCGACGCGCTCAGGTTGGAGGTTCGCTCAGGCTGGCGGCTCCGGTGGGCCTTCGGTGCTCGGATCATCGCCTGCGCCCGGATCCTCGTCGGTGAGGACCGCGTCGACGTCGACCGGCCCGGCATCGTCGGCGCCGTGTCGATCGGGATCGACCTCGTGTTCCTCCGTCGTCCCGGCACTGGAGGCGCTGCCGCCGACGGAATGATCGCCGCGGTCGACTCTCACGTGCGGGGCGGTGGTGACCGCGACGGCCGGTTTCGAACTCTTATCGGGTGAAACTGTGTCCGTCGTGGCTTCCTCCCCAGCGGTCGCTTGGTCTGCCTGTGCGTCGTCTGTGCTCATCGCTGACCCTCCAATTCGGCATGGTGACTTGCTGTCCACGGTAGACCGGGATGCAGTGGTGCGCAAGGGGAGGTGCGTTCGCAAGGGCGGACCGGTGCTGGGCGCCTCGAGAACGCCGCAGGTTCCGTGAACCCGTCCTCGCGAGCCCACCCCCGTGCAGATAGGCGGGCACCTATCGGCAGCGGTGGATGTATTGCGGGCCGACACACGTCAGCCGCGGTGAATGTGATGCGGCCGGGTGGAAGGGGAAAGACCACCCGGCCGGAACCGTGGGGCGCATGAGCGCCGTGATGCGCCGCGAGACAGTTGTTCCGCGGCAGCCTCTCAGATCGCGTCGGCCGCCTCGCGCTGCGCTTTGCGTGCGGCCTTGCGCTTCTTGTGGCCGGCGAAGCTGAAGAGGAAGAGGATGATCGCGAGCAGGAGGAAGATCGCACCCGCGCCGATGCCCGCATCGACCCAGAACTGGGGCGGGAAGAGACGGATGAGGGAATCGTCGGCGTAGAACTCCCATGTGCCGTTGGCGAAGAAGATGCGGTGGAAGCCGCGGAAGAAGCTGTCCCATCCCAGCAGTGCGACCACGGCGATGCCCGCCATGGCGATGATGCTGAAGATCGACCCGAGCCGGAACCCGAAGCGCATGCCCAGACCTCCCTTGCGGGAGAGGTAGAGCGAGAAGAGGACGGTGCCGATGAAGCCGATGATCGCGATGAGGTAGAGCAGGGAGATGAGTCCCTTGACGTCGGCCATGTGGTTGAGCTCATCGGAGATGAACACCGGTTCGCCGTTGGGCAGGATGACATCGGCCAGGTAGCGACGCCCGTCGAGGTTGTGCAGGTAGTCGATGACGTACGTCGCGTAGTGTTCGCGGTCGGCCTGACCGAAGCCGAACTGGTCGGCCGGGAAGCCGGGACGGAAGTACTCGAACTTGAGGAACATCCCCGAGGCGATCGCGCGGACCGCCAGGGCGAGCAGCATGAAGGGCACGGAGAGAGCGATCCAGATCGTGCCGATGATGTCGAGCGGGTTCTTCCGGCGCTCGGGGAACTCCGGTTCGTGGGTGTCCCGGGAGGTCGCGGCCTTCGTCACCGCGGCCCAGTCGGCCTCGCTCATCACTGAGGAGTGTGGCGTCGTCGCCGAGGTGTCCGTCGACTTCGCCGGGACCTCCCTGGTGCGGGCGGTGTCCTGCGGTGCGCTCGAATGCGCGGGGGTCACCCGAACCGGCCCGGTCGAGGGCCGGGGCTCCTCCTTGAGGATGGGATCCTTGATCGGATCGAACGCCTCGGTGTCGGTCGACGGGTCGTTCGCGGCCTCGGGCGATGCCTTCGACGGTGTCTCGGCAGCGCTGTGGGACCCCGAGCTCATGCGCCTGCTCAGGAGGTCTTCGGTCTCGTTCTTCTCGTCTCCAGCCACGGTCCCATTGTCAGTGACCCGGCAGGCGATGCCCGGGAGGACACGCCCTGCAGCCGCAGATCGCCGAGGTGGCCCCAGATCGCCGAGGCAGCCGCCGGCAGGTGTGAATGCCGGCGTGACCGGCGGGCTCAGCCGAGGAGGGCCGCGACGATGACGAGGGCGGGTACAGCGAGGACGGTGGTGATGAACACGGCGTCGCGCATGAGCGCCTCGGACTGCCGGTACTGCATCGAGTAGATGTAGACGTTCTGCGCAGTCGGCAGCGCCGAGGTGACGACGATCGCGAAGAGGTCGATGCCGGTGTAGCCGAGCAGCGGACCGCCGATCGCCCAGGCGATGACCGGCTGGAGGACGAGTTTGCCGACGGTGATGTAGCTCAGCTGCGATCGGGTTCCCCGCACCGGCAGCGCCCACCCGTCCTTGAGGGAGATCCCGAACGCGAGGAGGGCTCCAGGCACCGCCGTCGCCCCGATCATGTCGATGGGTTCGAAGATGAAGCGCGGAAGCTCGAATCCCGTCGCCGAGGCGGCCACCCCGGCCGCGGCACCGAGGAGGATCGGGTTCTTGAGCACCTGGAGGATCGTCGAATACCAGTGGGTGTCGTGCTTCTTCTTGCCCGCGGCGTCGAGGACGGCCATGCCGATGGGGGCGAGGACGATGAGCTGGAAGAGCAGAACCGGGGCGACGTAGCCGACGTCGTGGAGGACGTAGGCGGCGATCGGAATGCCGAGATTGCCGATGTTGACGTAGCTGACCGCCCAAGCCGAGAACATCGCCTCACCGGTGCTGCGCTTCCGGATCCAGCGGGTGAGGGCGAAGAGGAGGATGCCGACGATGATGGCCGACCCGCCGGTCGCGAGCAGGGCGGAGTTGAAGATGAGGTCGAGGTCGGTCTGGGAGACCGTGACGTAGAGCAGCGTCGGCGTGCCCGCATAGAAGACGAGCTTCGCGATGACCTGCTGGCCGGTCGGGCCGAGCACCCCGGAGCGTCCCAGGAGGAACCCGACGAGGATGACGCCTGCGATGACGGCGAAGCCTTCGAATACGGCCAGCATGGTCTACCGGTGGTCCTCGCTTCCTGGGATCCTGCGGTCTGTGGTGCTCACGGTGCGCGACGAACTGCGGGCAGACTGCTGTTCAGGCGCGTGCGGGAGTGCGGTCGCGGTGGTCAGTCGGCGTCGCGGCGGGCGTCGACGGCGAGGTACGCGGCACCCGCGGCAGCGGCGGTGACGGTGACGACCGCCGGCCACGCGCCGATCTTCTTCGCCAATGGGTGCGAGAGGCCGAACCCGCCGAGGTAGGCAAAGCCGAGCGCGGTCGCCGTCGGCCAGCCGCGCTTGGCGTACCAGGTGCGTGCGGCATAGGCTCCGGCGGCGGCGAGCACGACGCCCCCGAGCGGGCGGATGCCGGTCTCGCGAGCGGTGAGGTACCCGCCGATGAGACCGACGGCGACGAGTGGGGCGGTGGAGACTTCCTGGGCGTCCTTCATGGCCACCAGTCTAGGGTCGCCGGTGCGCGGACCGAACGGCGGTCCCACGACGAGGAACGCGGATCAGCTCAGCGTCAGCCGGATCACCGAGGCGATGCCGAGGACGGCGATGAGGCACACAGAGGTCGTCAGCCCGAGGATGGGCCACGGGCTCGGGCGACCGCGTTCGGCGCGGATCGACCCCGAGCCGACGCGGTAGCGGTGGACCTGAAGGGCGACGACGACGGCCGCGAGTCCGATGCAGATGACGAAGACGGAGACGGAGAGGACGGGGAAGAGCGTGATCCAGCGGATGAAGAGGAGGCTGACGACCGTCATCGTCAGGCTCGTGCGCAGCCACGACTGGGTGGTGCGCTCAGGCTGGAGGCCGGGATCCTCGTGCGGGGCCAGCCTCGGGGTGCTCACAGCACTCCGGAGAAGACGAGGACGAGGAGACCGGCTCCCAACGCCGAGGCGAGGCTGACGATGGGGATGATCAAAGGCAGCGGCAGCGACTGCTTGCGGCGCATCGCCGATTCGATCCGGAACCAGCGGAACGCGGCACCGGCGGCGAGGACGAACCCGATGGTCATGAGCACGATCGACAGGGTCGCCCGCAGGCCCGGAGTGAAGACCGCGCCGGTGAAGGCCTCGACGGCGATGCCGCCGCCGATGAAAGCGAGCGACGTGCGGATCCAGGACAGAAACGTGCGTTCATTGGCGAGTGTGAAGCGAGGGTCGGGATCCTCCCCGTCGGGGAACATCCGCCGGGCGAGTCGGCCGCGTGTGTCATCGGAGTCCACGATTCTGAGGATACACGCGCTCGCCTGTGTCCCCACCGTCCCGTGCGGCAGAGTCCTCGAAGGGCTGCCGCCGCGGCCGTGATGCTCCTATGCTCAGTCAAGCGGCATTGAGGAGAAATTTGCGATACCTGCTTGCGAACTCATCATCGCGTGATTTGCCTCGTTCGATCGTCGAGACCTTCATCGGCCACACACCGAACTCCTCC